>CBFHXS010000062.1:0-15270 GCA_965659845.1 Brumimicrobium sp. | reverse complement strand
TAATGTTTTAGACCCTGTTTCGGAATAGGTATAATCCGCACCGAAAATAGGGTTCGTTCGATTGAAGAATAACGTGTTTCTTATTGTGGAATTAAAGCTTATTAAACTAGTGTCTTCAATTGCCCGATCCAACGGATTGTATGTAGACTCTGTTTGGTCTGAAGTTTTTTGATTTACTCTAAAACGTGTCTGATTTGAGAATCGAGACATCAGTTTTTTGAATCCTTTTTCGCTCGCCCAAATTCGTTCTGGTCGCCAGAATAAACTCTGATTGAATTCATTGGAATACGTACGAACATATTCGTTACTCGGTGTAAATACACGAATATAATTTGCCTGATCTGCAAATTGAGCAATCTCGAATTCATTCAAATCTTTGACTCCATCGTTGTTATAATCAATCCATGTGTAGACTCCTTGCCCAGTATTTACTTCAATATAGAGAAACTCTTTTCTCAGCTCAAGTCCAGAACCTACTTCGTAAAATGTATTTAGTGTAAATGCATTACTGAATAGTTTTAATTGATGGTCTATCCTTCCTAAAAATGTATTCTCCGGCGTTGCATCAATCAAGTCATCATTTTCAATTTCTAGTGTTCGGTAACTCACCATGGTATTCAAACGTGAATGTCTATTCGATAACCATTCGTAGCTCCCTCCTACACTTCTTCCTTTAGCTGCTCTGTTCAGTGAAGAGCTATCGCTTTTCCAGTCGTAACGTTCACGATAAAAAATACGGTAATTGTTCTGAGTAGAGTCTGAATTTGCGATGTATACTTGCCAATCATACCACTGATACGAATTCGTTCTAAGTAAGCTATCTCCTTGCACAAATTCGTTCAATTCGTGATCGTCTTTGAAGCCGATCTTAAACGGACCAACACGCTGAGAAATATCTGAGACGTGACGTAAATATGTATTTTGATCATCCGTTCTTGCATTCAAGTAGCTCCCATCCCAATTTGCCTGAAAACCATTCTGATTCCAGTCTCCCGAAAAACGAGCTCGATTACCTTGATAGTCTTGTCCCACTGTAAAATTCTGACCTTCTAAATTGATTCGACCAAACTCTTGATGTTTAATCCCTCCTCCTAAATTTGCCAATATTTGATCACCTTGATAGTCTCTACCGCGTATATTCCAATCTCTATCAAACTCTACACCTCTGTAGCGTTCTATGAACTGAAAATGAGCTGTTCTGTACTCAAGATTTGCATTTGTGATCAATTGCCAATTTAGAACTGAATCGGAACCAAGGTCAAAAACCCCTTCTAATTCCGTCATTCCAGCATAGGCCCGATCGTCTCCACTATCCTCCCTAGAAAAGGTATTCACATCATTATTCGTGGTAGAAAGCTCTGTAGTGATTTTAAAATTGTCATTGAATCTATATGCAGCACCCGTCGTAATCATTGCTCTTTTCTTAGGAGTCACGATTAATCGGGATGGCGCATAATTTCCTTGTGGAACTCCTCCTATTGGCTGTACCCATTGGTATACTCTACCAACCGCAGTAAAACGATCAAAAACATAATCTCCATTACCTTGTCCAACTTGAGTAAATGTAGCTCTATACACTGCAGAATCAGGGTCAACACTATATACCAAAACGGAATCCACTCCAAGAGAGTCAATAAGCCTATACGTCACCTGGTTGTCCACAAAACCTATACTATCAATAGAAGTAGATCGTGCCAGTTCTAAACTGTCACCAATCGCAGAAAGCAACTGTCTCTGTTCCGTACTCAAATCTTGCTGAATCGTTTGATTTCTGGCGTCTTGTTCTGTATACATGTTGAGCCAAAAATCGAATTTATCACTTTCATATTCAGTATGAGCTTGAAACAATGATCGCGCATAATTCTGATCTGTATATTGGAATTCGACAATGATTCTGACATCCTTTGTGATTTGATGACGTGGAGTAAAAGTCACCTCTGCGGTGTTGTAATTAACAGTATAATCAAACTCTTGACCACGCTTCATTAGCTTTCCGTCTAGATATACTTTTTCCGTACCTGAAAGTACTATAATGAAGGGCTCGTTTTCATTTCCTCTGAGTCGATAAGGTCCTTGATTGCCCTCTACTCCCTGAATCGTATTTCGTGCAAATTTACCCTTCGAGAAAGCTCCAGCTCCTTGAACCATCCATTTTCCACCAGTTTCATCTTCCCATCCATATTGTCCGTAAAGTCCTTGTGCACGTTTATTGTAATTCATAAAGTGTCCCTTAGGTCTACGGAGCCAAAAATCACCGGCAATAATTTTATACTGATCACCAAATAACTGGATGAATACTTGATCAAACTCTTGCAGTTGATTGGTATTCCCGTCTGGTTGTATTGGCAGATTATCATCTGTTACCGATGCCAAGATTTCCATGTTCTCGGTAACCTTTCCAGAGAGCTGGAGATTCAGGGTTGAATTCACCGATAAATCCTGACTATTTCCAAAGTTTACTCCTCTGGAAATACTTCCTGATTTGCGAATTCCATCACCACCAAAAAAGTCTGTATTTGCCTCTGGCTGTTGAAAATAAAAGTCTTCTTTGTTACCTCGATCACGATAGATAATGCTGGTATCCATCAATTTATAATTCGCCGAAATATCGAAGTCAAACTTTCGGTACACAACAAGTAAGCTGTCATCACAATTTCCCGAGAAGAAGAATGCCCTTGAAACACCATCAAAGAAATAATCTGTTGAATCCAATTGACTATCACCACAATATGCTCTAAATGAAGAAGGAAGAATTGTTAATGAATCCAGTTGAGTTGTATCGTTTGAAACGGCTATCTTACGTATCACAAGGTTACTCTCCTGACCGAAAAGCACACCAAAAGCCAACACAAAAGTGAAGGACAGCAGTAATGTGAAACGACGAATAATCATAACGTGTAAATAACTAACGAATTTAGTAATAGTTTAGCGTGCTAGGACAGATTAGAGTTTAGAGTTCTGATTTTAGAGTTAAGAATTAAGCGTTACCAATTACGAGCTACTCACTAAAAAGTAATTCTCCATTGTCCTATTGGCAAGAACCCTATTTGATAAGCATTGACATAACTTCCAGAGGTGACGTCGTATTCACGTGTAAATAGATTCTGGTGATTCGTCATATTTCGCAAATCAACGGCCCATTCTTGTGTAACTTTCTTAGTACTTATCTTGAACGCAATACGAAGATCTGCTCTGAAATAGTCCTGATATTGCAGTTCATTCGTTCGAGATTCATCAAAAACTGTATACCCAACTTGTTGACTGAGATCTTCATTCACTGGAGTATATCGCTGTCCTCCATTCAATGTAAAACGCACATCGACTAATAGAGATTTCACATGACCCTTTTTACCTTCTTTCTTGCTGCGCTTAAAAAAGAACTCTTTCCCTCCAAGTAAATTAAACGTATAATTCCCATTAAAGGCAGTTCCGTATTGTTCTCCGTTACTTCCTGTATAAGTAGATTCATAAATTGAAGTTGTAAAAAGAAAATAAAAGCCTTGTTTCATAAAGTGCTCAAGAGTAATCTCGACTCCATAATTTGTTCCCCTTCCATTATTGACCAAGCTATCAGGGAAAGCGTTGCTGTAATTCGCTCCAAAATTGAGCAACGAGTAGCTATTACTTTGTACATCAACTGGAACATTGTAAAGGTCTTGATAGTAAACTTCAGTTCTTAATCGAATATTTCTTGAAATACGGAAATCGTAGTTAAAAATAAAATGGTTTGCCATTGTCATTCCCAAATCCTCGTTTGGATTTGATGAACTACCATCAGGCTGTTCTACTTGACGAAAATATATCCTAGTTGGAGGAACTTGACTATGCTTGCCATAGCCCAGTCCAAAACTATGTCTTTGAGACAGTTGATAGTTTAATCCACCTCGTGGTTCTAAAGATTGCGATCCATTGAAAGTGAAGTATTGATAATGAATTCCGGTGGTCAATGTCAAATGCTCGGAAATCTTATACTTCCATTGAGCGAACGGCTGAATCACAAAAGTGCTACCTTCATAATCTGTAAGTACATTCCATTCGTTGAGTTCTGGTCTATAAATGCTATCCGCCAATTTAAAAAATAGTCGATCCATCACTAATCCAGTGCGCAATAAATGACGTGCATTGAACTTGTAATTGAGTTGAGTGTTGATGTTGTTCTTTCCTTCTAAGGAAATATTACGATATGAAGGCTGCGCTGAAAATTGTGGAGGCAATAAAGAATCCCGTTGAATATTGTTTCGAGTTGCAGAGGTAGAAATTGTGGTTTTTAAATATGCCTTTTTGTTGATACGATAGATGTTCTTAATACCAATCACCCCTATTCGAGAGTTAAAGAATAAATTTTCAGAAGGGTCAGAAAATAAGTTAGACGAACCATCTGCTTTCTCTCCTTCAAATTCCACATTGCTCAATCCTCCTAATCCAAAAATAGAAATTGAACCCTTCTTTTGCTCAAAGTTCAATTTGAAGTTAATATCTTGATAATCCGGAACTGCTGTTCCTGTTCCGAAGTTAATTCCAATTAGAGAGAACAACTGCAGCGTTGAATATCGATAACTTATTAAGTATGAAGATTTCTTCTTTTTAGAGATCGGACCTTCAGCCATAGCTTCTAATCCGTTAAGCCCAATCTGACCCAGGAATTCGTGTTTTTGACTGTTTCCATTTCTCATCTTTAAGTCAAATACCGCTGCCATCGCATTGCCATATTCAGCTGGAAAAGCCCCTGTAAAAAAGTCAGAATTTGCCAACACGTTATTATTCAAAATACTTACAGGTCCACCAGCAGTTCCAAGTAACGCAAAATGATTGGGATTTGGAATATCGACACCTTCATATCTGTACAGCACTCCGATCGGGGAATTACCTCTAACAATAATATCATTTCTGGAATCATCATTCCCCTGCACACCTGCAAAACTTTGAGCCATTCGAGACACATCATTTACACTACCCGCGTATCGTTGAGAGGCTTCAACTGAAAATGTACGTGCACTAACTGTTGCCATATCATTGGCAACCTCACCCTTTTTACGACCTGTAATTACGACCTCCTCAGCAACAGTAATTTCCTCAGAAAGTTGAATGTTCAATACCATTTCTTTACCTGAAGTAAGATCAAGATTATTCAATGTTCTAGGTGCATATCCCATGAAGGTCACACGAATAGACAAACGTCCAATTGGTACATTCTCAATTTTAAAATCCCCATCGAGGTCTGTGATATCCCTTAACTCGATAGTTGAGTCTAAAACAATAATTTTTGCCCCAGGCAAAGGAGATAACGAAGCTTCATCCACTACAGTTCCCCGAACAGTTTGAGTAATTTGAGCAAACGTCCCCATCGAGCTAAAGATGCTCAGCAGAAAAAATATTTTTCTGAATTTCATTTCGCGAAAGTAGTGAAAAGCTATCATTTCCATCATTCAATTCCCCTATAAAGCAATGCTTTCATAATCGAAATTAACTGAAAAGAGCATCCTCTACTTGAGCACAAACATTTCTAAAATCATATTGCTGAACCTCATCTTGGAGTTGAGATGAATTTATTGTTGCCGTTTGTGTAGATTGAATCAGTGCCTGTGCAAGAGCGTCTGCGTTTTGTGATTCAAATAGAGTTCCGTATTTACCATGCTGCAAGATCTCAGGAGTTCCTCCAGCATTACTTCCAACAATTTTACAGCCGCTGGCCATAGCTTCAATCGTTACCATACCAAACGTTTCGGCTTTAGTGGCCATAACGAATACATCTATTGCGGAATAAAATGTTTCGACATCTTTTCGAAATGGTCTAATTTCAACTCGATCTTGCAAATTATTCTTTTTGATAAAAGAAATCATCTTACTATAATAATCGTCAGCTTCTCCCTGTGTTTTCTCACCCAGAAAAACAAGGTTATACGTGGATAGCTGTGTCTTTACTTTTTGAAATGCCTTCAATAGTAAATGCTGTCCCTTTTGGGAATCGAATCGACCGACAAGCCCGATCCATTTATGATCAATAGAAAGTTTGAGTTCTTCTCTTGCTTCGGCTTTTGATACTTCTTTTTGGTAAGTACTTAAGTCCAGCGCGGAAGGTATGGTCGTGATTCTTTCTTCTGGGAAATTTGTTTGTGCTTTCACTTGTTCTGCGAGCCAAGGGAGAGGGCAAGACCAAAGATCAAATTTCTTAAATCGAATCGTATGCAGAAAGTCTTTTTTAGGAATCCCTAACTGCATTTCCATAAAATATGCAAGGTACAGTTTGTTACCCATGATTGTTTTTGTCAAGGCACATAGTCCCATATCTTTCGGATCTCTTACAACCATATGTGTAACTTGATGGTAGCTAATTCTGCGTTTTAATCGATTGGCGTTTATGTAATCGTAATACTTTTTATGTTGTTTTACACGTGAGATGACAAGGCCACTCTCTTTGGCCGCTTTTTCGGCAGGAGTTCCTTCACGAACGAACATAACCACATCATGACCTCTTTCAGCCATCCATAGCGCATTCCTCCATTGGTTCATTTCGAGACCACCCCAACTATCCGAAGCACAGAAATATCCTATGACGTGTTTTGACATGTATCAAATGTAGGAAAAGAAAATAGATTAAGTTCAAGTGACTTGTAACTTGTGATTAGTAACTAGTTTCTGTTCACTCTTAGATAATAGATTACTTCACGACTAACTTCTGTCGATGGAGAATGTTGCTATCATTATAGAATGTGACGAGATACAAACCAGGTTCAAAGCTACTATGGATGGTATGCTCGTTCTTTCCGGAAACTGGAGATACGCAGACCTGTTTACCATGAAGGTCAAAAATACGGACTTTATCAATTTGATTATTTTCTATGTTAATGGTTAACTGTTGACCGCTTGAAAGTGGATTAGGATGTACGAAGACTTTTGATTGCTCGTATTCTTCAATTGATGTAACATTATGGCACGAACTTTCACCAGGTTTTTGATAAACTTGAGTAAATGATTTATGGCAACACCAAAGTTCTGGCATATATTCATCCAAAGTGAGCGGTACAGCATATCTTCCAGGATTCAAAACGCCTAAATCACTTCCTATGCCCCAGTACCAATATTCTGTTGTTAGATTAAAAAGAGTATTTGGCTCGAGTGTTTCCATTTCCAATCGTCTTCTTTGAATCCCCATTACAGAAACAGTGTCCACATTTTCACACCTAAGTAAAACGGAATCATAGTATGAATTAGAAAGAGGATAAACATAAATGCTATCACCTGCGACGAGTGAGAAGTCGTAGATCAACAATTCTTCTTCGTTAAAAGCATCATATCGAAGTATGCTGTCTCCAACAATTCGAACGAGAAAAGTTTCAATTACATTATTCGAGTAAGAGATTGTGGTGTCTGAAGATCGATTTATTCGATGATAAAGATGATTATTCACTGTAATTGTGTCATCAACAACATAAGAAAATTTGCTGCCTCGTTCCGACCAAATTGTGTTTAAATCTAATAATTGCGCACTAGACTCTGTGGTAAACAAGGCGAATAAAAAAACAAAATAAATCTTGTATGCTGTTAAGTCCATAGTTGATACTAAGACGTTAATTTAAAGCATAAGGTTGAAAATACAAAAAGAGGAATTTCAATTCATAATTATCCATTCTACAAATGATAATTCTATGCTCTCATCTCTTCGAACCCTTCCAGAAATTCATTTGCTGTATGGAGTAAATTATTGAGCTTTTCTTTACTCATTTTATTTAGGTGATGCACCATCATCTTCGTTCGATGATTCGATTCGAAAAACTCCTTATTCCGATACATAAATCTCCAGTACAACGCATCCCAGATTTCCGCTGCGGACTTGTCCATTTTAGCCCCCATCTTCTTTAGATAGTTTGAACTACTCACATATGGTTTAGTAGACATTAATCCTCCATCTGCAAATTGACTCATTCCATATACATTTGGCACCATCACCCAGTCATAGGCATCGATATAATAGGTCATGAAATAATTATAAACCTCATCCGGATGTAATTCGGATAACAGCATAAAATTGCCTAGTACCATCAAACGTTCAATGTGGTGTGCATAAGCATACTTCTCCGCTTTATTATGAACATGCTGCAACAACGGAATTTCAGACAATTGATCTGGCGTGAGTTTTCTATTGTTTCTGAAAAAGTTTTTATTCCGCTCTTTAACACCATGGCGAATATAGATTGCTCTAATGAACTCTCGCCATCCAATAATTTGGCGTACAAAACCTTCTAAACTAGAATATTCAATTTCATCTTCCTCGTTTCTTTTTAGCGCCTCGTCAATCACGTAATCTGGAATGAGCAAACCATTATTTAACGAAGATGAGATCAGGCTATGGTTTAAGAACGGTTGCTCTTTGGATAACGCGTCCTGATAAGGACCATAATTATCAAAGCGATACTCTAGAAAATTTTGTAGACTTTCTCGAGCTTCCTTAAATGTTACTGGGTAGATGAATTCATCCAATGAACCAGGGTGGTCAGAAAATTCAGACTCTACGTAATCAATTGCTTTTGATACATACTGATTCTTGTTTGGTATGTAAGGATTTGGTGCTTGATAATTCTTTGGAATAGACTTACGGTTATCGGCATCAAAACTCCATTTTCCATGTAGAGGTTTTCCTTCCTCAACAAGAATATCAAGACGCTTACGTTGATGACGATAAAAGTCAGACATGCGATAATAGTTCTTTTCCTTTCCTAGGGCACTCTTATTTTCTTCGTTATTGTTGAGGAACATTGGTGTGTCGTGCTGAACCATTTCTAAGTCTAGTTTCTTACACCATTTTGAAATACGCTTACTTAAATAATTATCGACGGGATCACAAAAGTGTACTTTCTTCACTTTTTCATCGCTCAAATCACGCTTAAAAAAGGAACCTAAATCCTCGTAATCAGCATAATCAATGTAGGTTACCCTATAATTTTTGTTCGCAAGATAATCAGCATAAAATTTCATCGTCGCGCGATGTAATACAAGTTTCTGCTTATGAAAAGGCTGATAAGTAAAAAAGAGGTCATCTTCCAATAAAAATACTCGACGGTGTTTATCCAAACACGGATTATCTTCAAAAATCTGATGCGGAAAAACTATACTTACCTCTTCAGTCATAACTTTCTCATTTTAACCAGTAGTCTTGGTACTTTCCTTTCTTATCATACCTTTCTGCCTGGAAGTCTATATTAAACCTTGCCCCTCCCTTGGGGTTAAAAGCAGTACCCGTCACATACTGCCAATTACCTGTGTTAGAATAAACATCATAATCCACTAATTGGTTCTCAAACCATGCGGCTCCTATTCTCCAATCTTGATCTTGGTCATGCACGAGATAACTTGCAACATTCTGTCTGCCTCTGTTGGACATGAATCCCGTTTTGCTCAACTCGATCATATTTGCATTCACAAAATCTTTTCTGGTTTTTCCTTGCGCCCATTCTTCAAAGGCAATCTCAGTATCCCTACTTTTCCATGTTTCGCTACTCGTTCCACTTTTAAAAAAGAATCTATCCTCATAAAATTTTCCAGCATGACGGAACCAATCTCTCCATAATAGCTCAAAGAAAATCCAGTAGGTTGATTTATTAGAACCTTGAGCCTCCTCATAATTCTTGAGTTTCTCCATTATCATAATGGGGCTCAATGCTCCGACTGACAACCAATAACTGAATTTTGTAGAGTAATCCTTTCCCAACAATCCATTCCTTGTTTCCTTATACCTGCTTGCATTTTTCGTTTCAAACAGATAATCATTTAACCTTTCCTGACCTTCTTCTTCTCCTCCGCGAAATGGCAAAGCACTTTTGTTATCAACCCAACGCATACTCCTCTTTAGCGTCGGATGAATCTCTTCACCAAAGCTTTTCAAGTCTGAATGTAATTCGTACTGTATATGTTTAAGGTGCTTCTCTGCTTTTTTTCTGAATTTGGAAAAAGAATGAGGGAAACTACCCTGCCAATCAATATTTACAGGATGGAACAAAAAATTACCATCGTAATGGTAGATCATTTCGCCTTTTAATTTCCCTAAAACCAATTGCTGTTCCCTACGTTCGTCAGTCGCATATTCATTCATAAAACTGAGTGATGCGTCATACTGCTGAACCAGTTCAGTAATAATTTCATTAGGAGTTCCATATTTCACCAATAAAGGAACACCTAACTTTGCTAAGTTCTTTTCAAGGTTGATCAAATGCTCCCTTAAAGATTGTAATCTATTCAAATTCATGTTTCGGAATCCCCATTCGTTATATTCTAATCGCTTTGGATCCAAAACATAAACCCCAATCATTTCTTCACACTCATTTGCCATACCCGCAAATGGCTGATTAGATACCCGAAGGTCATTACCAAACCAATGAATATGAGTTTTATTTGTTGACATGAACTTTGCTTATCTTGTTTGCGAAATGCCTGGCTAGAGCTGAGTTCTTTACCTCATGCAGCGTATCTCTTGCAATCTTACCCGCCTTTTCAATATCACAGATTGGAAGAGGATAGGACTTGCCTAGATCGAAGTCGTACATCATTTGTTCCATTGATGTTAATGTCCATGGGGCAATAGCATTGTGAGCAGGTAAATTATTCAATTCTGGCACCCACTTCTTAATGAATTTAGCTTCAGGATCATGTTCTTGAGCTTGCTTAGTTGGATTATACGTTCTCAGCGTATGATAACCAACTGTTCCAGCCTGCATCTGTATCTGAGCAAAATGAATTCCTGGTTCAAAATCAAGAAATTGTTTAGACAAATGGTCTGCGGCAGGTTGCCAAGGTTGGAGAAGATGATGTGTCCACAGAGAAACTAGCATTGCTCGCATTCTAAAATTAATGTATCCGGTTGCATTTAAACACCTCATACAAGCATCCGCCAGCGGAATCCCCGTTTGACCGCTCTCCCATTGCTTTAGCCAATCCTTATTCAATTCAGTTCTAATTTTATCAAATGCTGGGTTTTGGTTTCTGAACTCTATTTCGGGCTCGCTTTCCAACTTCTGAATAAAGTGACAATGCCAATGAAGACGCGACTTGAAATTAGCAAGATTCCGTTTGTATTTTAATTCCTGCATTCGAATAACTGTAGACTGGACTACCTCTCGAAGAGATAAAGCTCCCCATGCTAAATAGGGAGAAAGCCTGCTGCAAGATGTTCTGCTTTCTGCTGGCTTCGAAATATGTCGTCCGTATTTTTCGTTTCTGTGTTCAAGGAATGACCTCAGATATCTCAGTCCAAGACTTCTCCCACCTTTTTGCATATCAACATGCTCTGAGGAAACAATGTATCTCACCAAAAAATCTAAACTAATATGTTCAGGCAGTTCTACAAAATTCAGCTTAGAAAGATCGATTTTCGCGATCTGTGAATACATAAAATTGTCCCATTCTCTACTCCAATCTTTTCGATTTTTCCTTCCTCTATTAACAGCTTGCTGAACATACTCGGACCAATTAACATTATTCTCCTTGCACCACCTCTTGACTTTACGATCACGCTGAAAAGTAAGGTCTATACCTGTTTCCATATGAGATAGCAAGTTTAAATCACCGAATTCATTCTTAAGTGTTTGAAAAATTGATGTAATGTCCCCTTCTAAAATATAGAGGTCTCCGCCATTTTTCCTCAATTCCTCTTGAAGTTCTTGTGCACATTCCAACATAAACTTCCAATGGCGGTTACTGTAATGCTCAGAGCCTAATAGTATAGGTTCGATTACGAACAAACATATAGTAGGCTGACCAGATCGAATAGCTTCGAAAAGAGGTTGGTGGTCGACCCATCGTAAATCACGTTTAAACCATACTATATTAGTCATATATTAAAAACACTCATTGAATCTTATTGTGCTTTGAAAGTTTACATTTAGGTTGTTTTGTAATTTCAGGTACGAAAAAACCCCGATGCATTGCACCGGGGTTTTTTATCATTCAAAATGTATTCTTACACATGTATCGATCTGTCGTCAGTTGCAGCCATTGCTGCCTCTCTTACTGCTTCAGAGTACGTTGGATGAGGATGCGACATGCGCACCAAGTCTTCAGCCGAAGCTCTATACTCCATGGCAACTACACCTTCCATAATCAAGTCAGCAGCACGTGCACCAATGATATGCATTCCAAGAATCTCATCTGTTTCTTTATTTGCTAGAATCTTAACCAACCCTTGAATATCTCCAGAAGCTCTTGATCTACCTAAAGCTTTCATTGGGAACGAACCAGATTTAAACTCTACTCCCTCCTCCTTCAACTGCTGCTCTGTTTTACCAACAGCAGCAACTTCTGGCCATGTATAAACTACACCTGGAATTAAGTTATAATTAATATGTGGAATTTGTCCTGCTATCTTTTCAGCAACAAACGTTCCTTCCTCTTCTGCTTTATGCGCCAGCATAGCACCTCGAACGACATCACCTATTGCATAGATGTTGCCAACAGAGGTTTGAAGATTCTCATTCACTTCAACCTGTCCTCTGTCGTTTGTGGTCAAACCGACATTTTCAAGACCAAGTCCTTCAGTATATGCTTTTCGACCAACAGAAACCAAACAGTAATCAGCTTCGAAAGTTACTTCTTCATCTTTTTTATTCAATGCCGTAACTTTAACACCTTTACCAGTATTTTCAACATTCTGCACCTTGTGCTCCATGTTGAATTTCATTTTCAATTTCTTGAGAACTTTTGTCAATTCTTTCCCCATGGATACATCCATTGTTGGGATAATTGACTTAGCGAATTCAACAACTTCGACTTGAGTTCCAAGGCGCGCATAAACAGAACCTAACTCAAGT
This sequence comes from Brumimicrobium sp., assembly GCA_965659845.1. Lineage (GTDB taxonomy): Bacteria > Bacteroidota > Bacteroidia > Flavobacteriales_D > Crocinitomicaceae > Brumimicrobium. Next base: position 2,473 of record CBFHXS010000062.1, on the reverse strand, counting down.
CCGATTACTCCTCCTCCAATCACAACCATCTTTTTAGGGACCTCCTTTAATTCTAACGCTTCAGTTGAGGTAATGATTCTCTTCTTGTCAGGTTCCATCCCAGGAAAATAGTTAGGCTTAGAACCTGTTGCGATAATGATCTTATCAGATTTTATCTCAGTTTCTTTACCATCTCCATCAGTGATCTTTACAGTATTCTTATCTACAAAAGAACCTACACCGTGATGAACATCGATCTTATTTTTATCCATCAAGAATTTCACACCTTGACATGTCTGATCAACGACTTTCTGCTTACGTTCCACCATTTGCTTGAAGTCAATCTTCAAATCCTTCAACCCAATACCATGCTCTTCAAAAGCGCTTTCCGCGTTGTGATAGTGCTCTGACGAATCAAGAAGTGCTTTTGAAGGAATACAGCCAACGTTCAGACATGTTCCTCCAAGTGTATTGTATTTCTCAATAATTGCTGTTTTTAAACCCAATTGAGCGCATCTTATTGCAGACACATAACCTCCGGGTCCAGAACCAATTATCGTAACATCATATTTACTCATGATTAAATATTATTTATTTCTATTTATGCTTCAGTTTGAGGAGTACCAAAGTTCATTGGAGGTAAGTTTTGACCTTCGTCAGGGATTTTACCTCGATTTGCTTCAAATTTATTGATATTATCTTGCAGAGCATTCAATAATCGTTTTGCATTCTCAGGGGTCATTACAACTCTTGAGCGAACTTTAGCTTTAGGCATTCCAGGCATCATTTGAACAAAATCACAAACGAATTCTGATTGAGAATGTGTAATAATAGCAAGGTTAGAATATATCCCATCTGCTATGTCTTCCGGCAATTCTATATTCAGTTTATTTTCTTTATTTTGATTGTTGTTTTCCATATCATTAAAAGTAATAAAAAAGGCTACCAACTCAATGTTGATAGCCTATATTTTTAAAAGAACATCATTTCTTATTCTTTATTCGCTGTCATTTCATCGTATACTTCTTTTGAGCCTACGATCATGTCTTTGAACATTCTTGTACCTGTACCTGCAGGAATCTGATGTCCAACGATCACGTTCTCTTTCAGTCCGAGTAAGTGATCTTCTTTTCCAGAAATTGCTGCTTCATTCAGTACTTTCGTTGTCTCCTGGAAAGAAGCCGCTGAAATGAATGACTGTGTCTGAAGTGATGAACGTGTAATACCTTGTAACATCGGTTTAGATGTTGAAGGAACTGCATCTCTTGATTCAACTGTCTTCATGTCTTCACGCTTCAACTGAGAATTCTCGTCACGAAGCTTACGAGCAGATACAATCTGACCAGCTTTTAATGTTTGAGAATCTCCTGGATCAACAACAACCTTCTGTCCGAAGATACGATCGTTCTCTTCCATGAAGTCCGCTTTATGAACAGCTTGGTTCTCTAAAAACTTCGTATCACCAGCATCAACGATCTCTACTTTCAACATCATTTGACGTACGATCACCTCGAAGTGCTTATCATTGATCTTCACACCTTGTAGACGATATACTTCCTGTACTTCATTTACTAAGTATTCTTGTACAGCTGTTGGCCCTTGAATATTCAAGATATCTTTTGGAGTAATTGCCCCATCAGAAAGTGACTGTCCAGCACGTACAAAATCATTCTCCTGAACAAGGATATGCTTAGAAAGGTTTACAAGATATTTCTTCTTCTCACCCGTCTTCGCTTCAATGATCACCTCACGGTTACCACGTTTGATCTTACCATAGCTAGCAATACCATCTATTTCGGAAACCACTGCTGGGTTTGAAGGATTACGTGCTTCGAAAAGCTCAGTAATACGTGGAAGACCACCTGTGATATCACCTCCTTTACCACCTACACGTGGTATCTTAACAAGACTCTGACCTTGTTCGATTTTATCTCCCTCTTTCACAGAAACGTGTGCGTTAACTGGAACCGGGTATGACTTAAGAATTTCACCTTTCTTATCCTTAATAAGGATCGTTGGGTTTTTCTTCTTATCTCTTGTTTCAGTAATTACTTTTTCAGTAAATCCTGTTTGCTCATCGACCTCTTCACGGTAAGTTATACCTTCGATCACATTTTCGAATTCTAGTATACCACTATATTCAGAAACAATCACGGCGTTATATGGATCCCAAGTACAGATTACATCACCTTTCTTGATATCCTCACCATTTTCAACTGCCATCACTGCTCCGTAAGGAATATTTCCTGTCATTGCTGCAAGACCAGTCTTTTTGTCAACAATCTTAAGTTCAGCCGAACGACCTACTACGATCTCTTTCTTCGAACCATCTTTTTCTGTTTTAGTTATCGTTCTTAACTCATCGATTTCCAATTTACCCGAAGCTTTTGCTTTCAAGTCATTTTCATCGGCAATGTTAGAGGCAGTACCACCAACGTGGAAGGTACGAAGTGTAAGCTGTGTACCTGGTTCACCAATCGACTGTGCAGCAACT
>CBFHXS010000061.1:0-15323 GCA_965659845.1 Brumimicrobium sp. | reverse complement strand
ATCAAACTTAAAATGAATAAACTAGTCGGAATGAATAAGAAAAAAGAGATCCCCTGGGTTTTATATAGACATGGATATTAGCGAATTCCTTAGCAGTCGTTAGGGGATCTTTTTAGTTCTATAGAAAGTTTTGTGCCAAAATCTAAATATTCTCAAAGTATTGAAAAACAGTATATAACATTGTTTATTTATTTTTGTTAGACTTTTTTTGGGAAGATATTCCCAATTTGGTACGTATTATTACGTATTTTCAATGATTATTTTTCAATTTGAAAATTTAAATCCTAAATTGTGAAAAAAAGTATGAGAATATTCTGTGTTGAAGATGATTTGGTGTTCAGTAAAGTGCTTAAGCACAGATTGAGCCTTAATCCAGAATTTACTGTCTCTAGTTTTGATACGGCGAATAAGTTTTTAGCCGAACTATCTACCTCCCCTGATATAATAACAATAGATGTCAACCTTCCAGATATGGGAGGTGTTCAATTATTAGAAGAAATACGTCGTCAACTCCCTGAGGCTCCTGTGTTGGCAATTTCTGGTCAGGAAGACGTTAAAGTTGCCGCATCTTTATTTCGGTTGGGATTATATGATTATATCGTTAAAGATGAGAATACATTAGATAGATTATGGAGTGTTATTCATAATATCTCAAGTAAAGTAGTTCTTGATAGAGAGGTTAAAGTACTTCGGAAAGAAGTTGATGTGAAATATGATTTGAATTCTGAATTGAAAGGGACTAGTGTCGGAATGCAGCGTGTACTATCAACACTGAAGAAATCTCTTCACTCAGATATTAATGTCGCAATAACAGGGGAAACAGGAACGGGTAAGGAGCTTGTTGCGAAAACGATTCATTTTAACTCAAATAGGAGGAGGGGTCCATTTGTTGCAGTGAATGTTACTGCAATACCGAGTGAACTATTAGAGAGTGAGTTGTTTGGTCATGAGAAAGGTGCGTTTACGGGAGCCCACAATGAGCGCATTGGAAAGTTTGAAGAGGCAAAAGGAGGCACCCTTTTTCTTGATGAAATCGGTGAGATGGAAATCTCAGCTCAAGCAAAGATTTTACGTGTCTTACAGGAAATGGAAGTTACTAGAGTAGGCGGAAATAAATTAATTCCGTTGGATTTTAGATTAGTAATTGCAACCCACAAAAACTTATTAGAGGAAGTAAAGAATGGAAATTTTAGAGAAGATTTGTATTACCGTTTGATGGGTATTTCTCTTGAACTTCCTCCATTGCGCGATAGAGATAAGGACATAATATTACTTGCAAAATATTTTTCAGATGAATTCGCAGAGAAAAATAAATTACCCCAAAAGAAGTTGAGTGACGCCGCTAAGAAATTGTTGATGAGTTATCCTTTTCCGGGTAATATCAGAGAGTTAAAGGCTATAATGGAGACTTCCATTGTGATTGGAGAAGGTGAGAGCATTGAACCTGAAGATCTTAATTTGCGAGATGATCATTCACTAGGTCTTAATTTTAAAAGCGGATTTACTTTAGAGGAGTATACTGCAGCGTTAATTCAAAAGACTTTGAAAGAAAATGAGAATAATGTAATAAAGACTGCTCAAAAACTTGATATAGGTAAATCTACAATCTATAGATTAATAAAAGAGGGTAAGGTAGAGCATTAAATAGTATTGAATGAAAGAGTTGGTAAATCATTTTGTGGAACAGTTAAATGATGGTGTTCAAATATCAGATACTGAAGGAAATATCTGTTTCATGAATAGTGTAGCAAAAAAACGTTTAGGGATTGAGGGGGAGCTAGAAAACATTAACGTGCTTGACTTTGAACCTATCTTTGAGAGTGACGAAATGTGGCGTGAGCATTTGGCGATGCTTAGGCAGAATGATTTTTTAACAATTAGAAGTAAAAATATTAATCTTTCTACGGAAGTGGAAACTCCTATAGAGGTGACTGTTTTTCTCCGAGAAATAGGAGGGAAAGAATACGTTTTTGCCATTTCTCGAAATATTGAGGCTGTTTTAGAGACAGAGGATAGACTTGATCGACGTGAGAAAATGTTGAAAGCTATTGCCGAAACTTCTAAGGAGTTATCATTTGGGATGGACTTCTACGTTTCGATTTCTAAATCTCTACCGATTATTGGAGAAGCGGTAAGTGTTGATCGAACTTATTTGTTTGAATTTCATACTGGAGCGAAAAATGAGTTACTTCTTTCTCAGCGTTTAGAATGGAACTCTGGAGCTTCCGACCCTCAAATTGATAACCCGGAACTGCAGGACTTACCTGCCGCAATGTTTCAGGATTTTCTAGATTTATTAAATCAAAATTTACCTTTTCAAGCCATTATAAAAAATCTTCCAGATTCTTCAGATCTAAAAGAAATTCTTGCATCACAAGGTATATTAGCCATTCTGATTATGCCTGTTTTTCATAAGGGCAAACTTTGGGGTTTTATAGGTTACGATGACTGCAGTAGTGAAAGGATTTGGGATGAAGCTGAAATATCTATTCTACGCACGTTCTCTGGAAATATTTCGCTAAATATTGAGCGTCAAGAAAACCTTGAGGAAATTCAAAGTTTTGCTGCTTTTCCTTTACAGAATCCTGCTCCAGTTATTCGTCTAAGTGAAAGTGGCGATGTTCTACTTAGGAATCACCATTCAAAAGAGGTAGAGTACAGTAAATTTAAAATGAATGGAGGAGAGTGGATGAACTTTGAGGATTTTTCCGATATACTTGTCCGAGATGTCACCTCAAAATTAAACGACGTTTTTTACTATGAAATCTATTTAGAAAATGGATCTCATTACTCTATTATCCCTAAACATATTGAAGAAAGAGGCTATATTAATCTGTATTTCAGTAATATCTCTGTTCTAAAGCAAACACAAGATAAACTAGAGACCGCACAGCAAAGTATAGACCGTATCGTTAGTAACATGAGGGATGTGATTTGGTCTATAGATATGAGAACATTAGAATTAAACTTTGTCTCTCCTTCTGTATACTACCTTTTTGATCAATCAGAGAGAGAACTTGAGTCTTCGATAAAAGATGGAAGTTTCCAGAAGTTTCTTAATGAAGAGGACTTAAAATCTATAAAAGATAAGCTTTCTCACTGCAACGATATAATGGATGAAGTGAAGATTGATGTTAATGGGAATAAGAAGTGGATTAATCTACGCATTAGAGCTGAAAAGAACGACAAAGGTGAATTGGAAAGGTTGGACGGCTATATTATAGATATTACTGCAAAGCATATTTTTGAAGAAAATATTAAGCTTCAAGAGCGAAAGTTTAGAGGGATTATAGCCAATATGAATTTAGGATTATTGGAGGTAGATCTAGAAGATCATATCATTTATGTCAATGATAGTTTTGAGAAAATTTCTGGTTATAGCGCTGATGAGTTAATTGGAAAATTAGCAAGTGAAATTTTTCTGGATGACTCAAATAAATCTGAAATGCAAAGTAAAGGAAGTGATAGAAAGAGGGGTGAGTCAGATAGTTATGAGATAAAAGTTAATACCAAATCTGGTGAAGAAAGGTGGTGGTTAATAAGTGGAGCTCCCAACTATGATGAAAATGGGAAATTGATTGGCTCGCTCGGGATACATCTGGATATAACTGAGCAGAAAAAAACACAGGCAAAAATGCAAGAGGCAACACAAATTGCCGAGGAGTCCAACGCAGCGAAAGAATTATTTATTGCCAATATGAGCCATGAAATTCGGACTCCTTTGAATGCCATTGTTGGATTATCTCAACAGTTAAAACGGTACCAACAAGATCCAGAAGGAAGAGAATATACCGATTATATAATTTCATCCAGTAATCATCTTCAGTCATTGATCGATAATATTCTTGACTTTTCGAAGATTAATGCAGGAAAGTTTCAGTTACAAGAGACTTATTTTGATTTGGGGAAAGTATATCACGAGATTAAATCTATTATGCTCCCTTTGGCGGAAAGCAAGGATTTGGAATTGATTAGTAGCCTGGATAATGAAGTGTTTAATCACGTATATGCCGATAGAACTAGAATCAAACAGGTGTTAATTAATATTCTTTCCAATGCAATAAAATTCACTGATTCTGGACATGTAGTATTTGAAATAAAAAAGGCGCATTCAAATGGTACAATACAAGTCTTAAGTATTCATATTTTAGATACTGGTATAGGAATGAGTCAAGATTTTCTCTCTAGAATATTTGATAAGTTTAGTCAAGCAGATAGTTCAAGTAAGAGGAAAGAATCTGGCACTGGTCTTGGGATGGCAATTACTAGCGAGCTTTTAAGATTAATGAAAGGTACAATTGAAATTGATAGCGAACCTGGTAGAGGTACATCAATGAGACTTGAAATTCCTGTTGTTTGTAATTTTGATATTGCTAGTGATGAAAAAGATATAATGAATGAGAAAGTTGACTTTAGCAATAAACGTGTTTTGGTCGTTGAGGATAACCAGCTAAATATGCTTGTTACTAGGGGCTTTTTAAAGAAATATAATATAGACCCTGTTGAGGCGAAAGATGGTTTTGAATCGCTTCAATGTGTTCAAAACGAAGATTTCGATCTTATTTTGATGGATGTTCAAATGCCTAAAATGGATGGTATTGAAGCTACTAAAGTAATGATAGAAGAGCATGGGATAAAAACTCCTATAGTAGCTTTGAGCGCAAATGCGTTTAAGTCTGACATAAACAGGTGTATTGATGCAGGTATGGTAGATTATTTAACCAAACCATTTAGAGAGGATGATTTCGTTCATAAGTTGGCAAAGTACTTAAATGGTTCAGAGAGTAATTCAGAAGAGGATAATTCAATAGATACTAACGAGAATTTAATTTCTTTCACCTCAATTGAGATGTTACCGGAAAATGATCGTGCGAATATTATTGAAGCCTTTATTTCTGAGTCAAAGTCGACAGTGAACCAGTTGAAAGATAGCCAAGAGCATGGAGATTTTGAAAAAATTAAGTTTTTTGCGCACAAGTTGAAATCAAATATTAAACTATTTGAGATTAAGTCATTATACGTTCACGTAAAAGAATTAGAAAACCATGCTAACGATCTGTCAAATGCAGAGATTCAAAAACGAATAAATGAAATTGATGCTGTTTTAAATGTAATTTTTGAAAAGATAGAAAAAGGGCTTAAATGATGTCCAATACATTCTCTGGAGGCCGACCAACCACAGCTTTTTCACCATTGACTAGAATAGGTCTTTCTATTAATTTTGGAAACTTGATCATTGCGTCAATCCACTCTTCTTCAGAGAGATCTTTTCCCTTGAAATTTTCTTTGAAGTCTTTCTCTCCCTTGCGAATTATGGAAGATGCTTCAACATTCAATTTCTTAAGGATATCTTTTAATTCATTTTTCGATAATGAATCATTTAAGTATAAACGAATGTCAGGATTGATATTCTTCTCTGCTAAAATAGCCAACGCTTGACGACTTTTTGAACATCGAGGATTGTGAATGAATTCCATAGAACTAAGCTAATTTTCCTTTTAAGTTTTTCATAAACTTGGAAGCATATACAAAATCAATAATCTCTTGGTTATCTGTTTTGATAATTTCTTCTTTTGTTCCTTGCCACCAGTTTCTTCCAGTATGTATAAATACAATATGATCTCCAATTTCAATCACACTATTCATGTCGTGCGTGATTACAACGGTTGTCATGTTATACTCATAAGTAATTTCTTTGATCAAGTTATCGATAAGAATGGAAGTACTTGGGTCAAGTCCTGAATTCGGTTCATCACAAAAAAGATATTTGGGATTCATCGAAATGGCTCGTGCGATGGCAACACGTTTTTGCATACCACCGCTACATTCTGCGGGCAATAACTTGTTCCTACCACTCAAATTCACACGTTCTAAACAAAAGTCGGCACGCTCCTGCATTTCTGCTTTAGACATTTTAGTGAACATCTTTAATGGAAACATTATGTTTTCCTCAACAGTCAATGAATCGAATAGTGCAGAACCCTGAAAAAGCATTCCTATTTCTTTACGAATCTCTTTTCTTTCCTTTCGGTCCATTTTGGAAAAGTCACGACCGTCATATAATACACTTCCGTTGTCTACCTCTATTAATCCAACGATACACTTCGTCAATACAGATTTACCCTGACCTGATTGACCAATGATTAGGTTCACCTGTCCAGCTTGAAATTGTGCAGAAAAGTCATGAAGTACATGATTTTCCCCAAAAGATTTATTAATGTTTTTGACTTCTACCATTAGAGAAGTAATAATTGAGTCAGTACAAAATTGGCTAAGAGTATACAGATACTACTCCAAACTACCGCTTGAGTTGAAGATTTTCCAACATCAAGAGCTCCACCTTTAGTATAATAACCAAAGTATGAGGAAACAGTAGTAATAATAAAGGCAAAACAAACAGTCTTAACCAGCGCATAAACGATATCTCCCATTTTGAAGAAAGCTCGTATTCCATAGACAAATTCCTCGTGTGAGGCTAAATTAGTTGATACTACAGCAAAATAACCTCCAACTAAACTTAAACCCATTGATATAATAATCAGGAAAGGGAAGAAGAAGACTGCTGCGATTACTTTTGGTAATACTAAATAGCTCAACGAATTTACCCCCATGATTTCCAGTGCGTCAATCTGTTCTGTTACTTTCATCGTACCAACTTCAGAAGCAATATTAGAACCTACTTTACCTGCAAGAATAAGTGATATAATTGTTGGAGAAAACTCCAAAATGGTGCTTGACCTGGTTATATATCCGATGGTATATTTAGGAAGTAACGGACTGTCCATGTTGGAAGCAGTCTGCAAAGCAATAACAGCGCCCATAAATACGGAGAGTATAGCCACAATTGCCAGTGAATTAATACCAATCGTTTCAATCTCCGAAAAAGTTCGAGTATGATAAACTTTCAAACGTTCCGGACGTGAAAAAACGTACCGAAGCATTCCAAAATATTTACCTATACTGACTATATAATTCATGGTTACTGCTAAATTAATAGCTTATTCTTAAACAGCGTGCCAAATTGGTAAAAAATCAAGGAATACATTAATTTTGGAACATGCTTAATTCAAGAGAAAAAATAGCAAAAGCGCTCGTTAAATACGTTCCTGAAGATTCTATCCCTTATTTAATGGAGCTTTTCTTTTCTCAACGAGTTCATTTTAAGGTTACTAAACCTAGGAACACGAAGCATGGAGATTATCGTCCTGAACATAGAGGCAAGCCACATCGTATAACGGTCAACAGTGATTTAAATCCGTTTGCTTTTTTATTGACTACGATTCATGAATTTGCTCACCTTACTACTCATGTGAATTATGGTTTTAAAGTTAAAGCACATGGAAAAGAGTGGAAGTCAGAATTTAAGAGATTGCTCGAGCCAATTCTTGATCGCGGAATCTTGCCAAACGATATTGAAGTTGAATTAAAAAAGAGTCTTCATAATTTAAAGGCATCAACTTGTACTGATAAGAATTTGTATCGAGCACTTAAGAAATACGACGACTCTCCGGATAATTCAGTACTTTTGGAGCAATTAAATGATCAGGAATATTTTCGTTTAGGTACTCGAGTTTTCAAACGAGGTAGACTGCAAAGAACAAGGTTTATGTGCGAAGAGGTTCAGACTAGAAAAAAATACCTCGTTAGCGGAATTGCACAAGTAGAAAGGTATTATGAAGGAGGAAATGAAAGATAACTTTGCCGTAATAATGGCAGGAGGAGTTGGTAGTAGGTTTTGGCCAATGTCTGTAGAATCAAGGCCCAAACAGTTTTTAGATGTTTTGGGTATTGGGAAAACGCTTATTCAGATGACTTATGAGCGTTTGTCAAAAGTGGCGCCAACAGATAATATTTATGTTGTTACGAATGAACGCTACGTCGGTCTTATCAAATCCCAACTTCCTGATTTAACCGGAGAGCAAATATTAACAGAGCCAGAACGTAAAAATACTGCGCCATGTATTACTTATGCTGCAGCAAAAATTTATGCAAAGAATAAAGATGCAAATTTAATAGTAGCACCTTCTGATCATTTGATTGTGAAGGAGGATAGGTTCAAAGACATAGTGTTTCGGGCGATAGATCAAGCCTCACAACATGACCGATTGTTGACATTGGGTATTAAACCGAACAGACCAGACACTGGGTATGGATACATCCAATTTCACCAAGATGGAGATACAATCGGAGGGCAAGTTTATAAGGTCAAGCAGTTTACCGAAAAGCCAAATCGTGAAATGGCTGAGATTTTTCTGAAGAGTGGAGATTATTATTGGAACTCTGGAATCTTTGTATGGAGAGCAAAGACAGTGCTTGAAGCAATACAAAAGTTTAAGCCCGACCTTTATAATTTATTTTGTGACAAGTTCGAAATTTATAACACGCCTGGAGAAACTGAATATGTGAACGATGCGTTTCGTAATTGTGAAGATATTTCAATAGATTTTGCGATCATGGAGAATGCAAAAAATGTCGATGTGATTTTAGCTGATTTTGATTGGAGTGACCTAGGAACTTGGTGTAGTTTATCAAACCATTTAGAGAAAGATGTAAATGGGAACAGTGTTTCAGGTGATAAAACGTTCATGATCAATTCGAATAATTGTTTAGTGAATCTACCTAACGATAAAGAAGCAATAATTCAAGGATTGAATGACCATATAATCGTTGAGTCAGATAATAAATTGTTGATCCTCGATAAAAAGGATGAGCAGCACTTGAAAAAGTACCTGAAACTTTTGAATGAGCAACTTTCAACATCTTCTAACGATTTAAAGGTTTAATTTATGAGCCATGAAATGCCTGAAGATTTTTATTCTGATACAGAGGAAAAACCATTTGTACACTGCAAGGTTTGTGAGCAAGAATTATCTGGTACCGGGGTGCCATATACAATAGAAAAAGCCTTTAAGAGAACTGCTGAAGGGGAGGATGTTACCCTTTTTGAAGTTGCAATTTGTATACCTTGTGCTGAAAAGCAATCTCGGAAAATGAGCAAAGAGTCTAGAGATTACCTTGCTTCTGTTATGGGGAACCAAGGCTTTTTTAAGAAACGGCAAAAGCTTTGGGATAATTGGCAAGAAGAGTGGAAGTCTTCGTGTATCTTTTCGGGAAATAAAGTGAAGGAAAATGATGAATACCATATTGTCGGACATTTTCAAGATGGTGAGCTTCTTCCTCAGCAGGCCCCTTTTATGATTGGACAAGAAATGATTGAAGAAATTCAAGAAAACTTATCCTTCGAAACGAAAGAAGAGATGGACAGATTCGGAGAGCAATTCTTAGGGCCAGACCCTACAATTAAAGCGTTAATGGAGGACTCTCAATTCGTGTTGATTTAAGTCTTAAGACTTTTTTTGTAAAAGGCTTTAATTTTTTCAGGAGATCTTCCAAGCATGAAAGACCAATAGCTCCATAAATTGACAAGGTTAACCTTAAGATATGAGTTTCGTTCATACTTTCGAGCAGACACTATAACTGGTTTCTGAATAATTGAAAATTTAAACTTCTTTTTTAGACGCTTTATAAAATCAAAGTCCTCCATGATAATGTATTCTTCGTCAAATCCGTTTAAGTTATTAAAGATTTCTTTCCTTACAAACAGTGTTTGATCTCCTCCCCTGCAGAACATAAAATTAAACTGAGTCCACCAAGAATTGAACTTAAGCATAGGATGTCTTTTATCAAATTCAAATTTATAACAAGCTGCTTCTCCTCCTTGATCTAAAACGGTATCAATATCTTTGCGGAAAGTTTCAGGAGGTATTACATCAGCGTGAACAAAGTAATAAACATCTCCTTCGGCTTCATGTGCTCCAAGATTCATTTGATATGCCCTGCATGTTTTATCACTTGTTATTGTTTTGACACCATATTCTTTTGCTATTGAAATAGTTTTATCCGAACTTTCAGCATCCACAACTATGATTTCATCGTAATTGTAAGTAAGAGGAAGTAATACGTCTAATAATTGAGGTAGTTTTTTCTCCTCATTTAAAGTTGGAATTATTATTGATAATTTCATTGTTAATTATAAATTATAAAAGTAGTGATTATGAATTTTATAGCTCAAACGATAACTTTTGTTCTTTTCTCATTTTTGACATACGCTTGCGAGGAAAACTTGGATGTAAGTAATAATGGAAAGGTTAAAATAATTGAAGAAAAAACAGAAGTACCTTTCAGGGAAGAAACGGATATTCATGAACATAAACTTTGGGATGAGTTGACGAAAAAGTATGTTTCAGACGCAGGATTTGTGAACTACAAAGGCTTTGTTCGCGACTCTTTGAAATTCAACGAATATTTAGCGTTGCTTTCTTCTAATCATCCGAATGATTCATGGACATCAGACCAAAGAAAAGCTTACTGGATTAATGCCTACAATGCATTTACTATAAAATTGATTGTAAATAGTTATCCTGTAAAGTCAATAAAGGATTTAGGAGGTTCAATTTATAAAGTTAATACGCCTTGGGATATTAAATTCATTAAGATAGAGGACGAGGAGTATGACTTGAATAATATTGAACATGGAATATTAAGAGATCAATGGAAAGATCCTCGAATACATGCAGCAGTGAACTGTGCATCTGTTTCTTGTCCTGCCTTAATGAAAGGTGCTTTTCAGGCTGAGCAACTCGAAAAGCAACTGGACATGCAGATGAAACGATTTATTCTCGATAATAGTAAGAACGTACTTTCAAAGGATAATGTGAAACTATCTAAGATTTTTAAGTGGTTTTCGGGAGATTTCAAGAATGTTGCGCCTGACGTAATTGAGTATATCAATAGGTACTCTGACATAGAGATTAGCGAAGACGCAGAGATAGATTATTTTGAATACGATTGGAATCTAAACGTTGTAAAATAAAGAATCAGTTATTTGTGTAAATTTGTGGTATGAAAGTATTTAGTGTTATTATTGTCTTGATTGTTACTGCTTCGGCATTTGGTCAATTGAATGAAGGCTACATCCAGTTTGACATTGATGTTCAGGCTGTAGATACCTCCAAAAATGCGCATCAATCAGCGGCGATGATGAGGAACAGTAAAATGGAGATTTTCTTTGCTCAAGATTTGTCTCGAGTAGATTTTACTTTAGGTCAAATTTCTCAAACTTCAGTACGAATTGATCGCAAGAATAATAAGGGTGTTTCCTTGTCAAATAATGTCATGGGTAAATACGCAAATACGGGAACTGCAGATGATTTGGCAGGAGAGAAGGTGGAGGTGTCAACCGAAAATGTTAAGATTACTCCATTTGATGAATACAAGACCGTTTTAGGGTTTAAATGTCAGAAACATGTTATGGATAATAATGGTGTTTACACGACCTATTGGATTACTGATCAAATTACAATTGAAGGAATGAGCACACAAATTGTAAATCCCAATCTACCCGGTTTCCCTTTAGCTTTTACGTCTATCAATAATGGGTTGAGAATGCATTTTCAGGCATCAAACTATAAGAGTGAACTTTCCGATAAATCGATAATTTTTTCCACTGAAGTACCAGAGGATTATTTATTGATGGAGCAGAATTAGTTTTTCACAATATTTATTTCGACCACACGATTAAGTTTGTGTTGCTCAAGTGAACAATTTCCTCCACAGTCAAAGGGCTGATTGGTTTCTCCTTTAGCAATAACACGTATATTTTCTTTTGAAAATCCAGCTTTGATTAGCATTCTTTTAACCTCTTCTGCACGCTTCTCGGATAGCTTCAAATTATATTGGTCCGAACCTCGGCTATCTGTGAAACCAGTTAACTCAATCTGGCATTCGGAGCATTTCTCGAAGAAGGTATTTAACGCTGTTATATTTTTTGAAGAGAGACTTTTTGATAGTTTAAATTGATCAAAATCGAAATATACATTTTTAGTCTTCCAAGTTGATATAAAGTCATTTACATTAAATGTATCAACTTCAGGTTCCTCAGATTTATAAACGATATAGTAAAGATCATCATCGCCAGTTCCAGCATCTCTATTTGATACAAAGACTGCACTATCTGAATCCATGAAGGTTAAGTTAAAATCATCCTTGAAAGAATTAATAGGTGCCTTATAATGTTCTATTTTCGCTGATTCAATAGGAAATTGAGAATAATAGATATCTAAACCGCCATAACCTACTCTTCCGTTAGAAGAAAATGAAAGTATCGTGTCATTCTGAAATAACGGGAACATCTCATCACCATTTGTATTTAAAGCTTCTAATTCTTTAGGTTGGTTCCATTCTCCATTTACTTTAGTAGAGATGTATAAGTCTGAACCTTTCGTCCTGTCATTTGCCTTTGTAAAGATCATTTTATCACCTGAAGAATTTATAGTCGCATGAGCGGTAGAAGAGGTGTCTTTTAAACCAGAGTACTCAAATGGTTCTACTGATTCAAAATATTTATTCTCTGTTAACTCCGCCCAATACAGGTTTGGCGCTCTGACCAGTGGATCTGTAGACAGTGGATAGGAAATAGTTAGAATAGCTGTATTAGAATTGGGTAAAAAAGCAATTGAAGAAACTGAAGCCATACTCGAATCTTTCATGAAAATATTAACGTAGTCATTCTCAAAAACAATTGAAGGCTGCGTAAGTAGTAACTCTGCAAATGACTCACTATTTTCTCTAACAACTCCCAGCATTGACTGCATTTTATCAAAGCCTATTTCTTCGAAATGAATCACATTACCATTATATATACCTCCTGAGATGTCCGCCATCTTGCCGTTTGAATCGAGCTCTGAGAAAGAGATATAATCTTCATCGTCCCAGTTTGTGATTTCCCTGCAAGATCTGATTTTCATCGTTACATCTTCCTCACTACCTTCACTAGATTGGTATTTTTCATAAGAACTTATAGCTTTTGAATAATTTCCGATACCGCGATTTGCATCCCCTGAAATAAGCAAAAACAAAGGTTCAATCTTTGTATCTTTTTCTATGAGTTCATCTGCAACAATTTGACAAGAAACAAAGTCTCCTGTCACGTAATGAGAGTAAACTAATCTTTTAAGATCCTCTAGCTCGAGCTTACTATTATTGTGCTCATTTTGAAAAATTTCAGCTGCGCGTTCATATTCGAAATTGTCAAAATAATTTCGTGCTTCATTTAATGACTGGGAAAAAGAAAAGGTTCCTGTCAGTGCTATTAGGGCGGTAAATATGTATTTCATTATATTCTAGGTGCGTAGATTCTGTTTCGTTTTAACCAAGGTGTTGAACCACTTCCTCCTTGAAATATTTGTAACTCAAGGAATATTTCGTGTGAACCTGTCGAGTGGTTAATGATATCAGAAAGTGTATAGTCATATGCATATCCGCATTTGAATGGACCGAACTGAACACCTCCAAGAATAACAACGGCATCCATGTGTCTATAACTACCTCCAAGCCAGAATCTGTTTTTATACGTGGCTATTGCAGTAAGGTCAAATTGTAGTGTTGTTGTTTCAATCATCTGACCTAGCCCAGTTAATTTAATTCCAAAGTCATTATCAAAAGAGAAGTTATACCCACCAAGAAGATAGTATGTACGTACCAGAGGGTTTACAAATACATCATTGAATTCGTATAAGTCTCTTTTTAATTCTACTAGGTTGTGAGCAGATAATCCAACAAATGCTTTGTCTTTATAATAATAGAATGCCCCGAAGTTAACATCTGGAACCATTTGATTATTGAAACCTCTCAATACCGCGGGATCTTCGGGAAGATATGTTTCCATCTTACTTGCATCCATCATATGCTGAGTTAATGAAACTCCTAAACCAAGCCCTAAACGGTGATCACTCTTTCTGTCAAGTCGAAGGTGATATGCTCCATTTATATTCATTCCAGACCTTCTGCTAGGGCCTGCGACGTCATTGAAGAAAGTTCCTCCAAAGCCAAAATTGCTACCAAGGTCTGCATGAGCAGACAACGACTGAGTAGTTGGAGCACCTGGAAAACCTGCCCATTGCTTTCTGAAATTCATCTGAATAGGAATGTACTCTTTAGAGCCGGTTGCTCCTGGATTCACTAACATCTCATTGAACAAATACTGTGAGTTCAATGCAATCTGCTGACCGTAAACTCCGCTAAATAGCGAAACAAAAGTTATGAGTAATAATTTTTTCATTGTTTATCTTATTATCGTAATATTTCCTCTTAATACGTCGTTATCATCATTATTTAAATACAAGGTCCAGAAGTAAACACCTGCGGGTAGGTCCCCACCTTTAAAAGTTCCATCCCAAGGAGTATATTCATTTTCTATTGTATGGACTAAATTACCCCATTTGTTAAAGATCTGCATTTTTAGATCTGGGTATAATTCCATGTTGTCTATAACCCAAGTATCGTTATAGTTATCTTGATTCGGTGTAAATGTATTTACTGGATCAATACAGCCTATTGGGTTTATACCTACAAATACAGAGTCAGTATGGTCACACCCTAAAATATCTATGATCGATACTGTATGCCAGTCATTACTTAGTTCGTCAGCAAAAGCATTAGCATTACCATTTTGCCAGAAATAGTTGTAACCACCGTTTCCTCCAGCAGCAATGGCCAAAGCCGTACCATCGAACTGATCTTTACATGTAACGTCGGTAGTTTCAAATGAAACCGTAATTGGTTCAGGCTGAGTAATTTCAACTTCTAGAGAATCTTCACAACCATTTTGGTCTATAAGATCCATAGTGTAAATACCGGCAGGAACGTTTGTTAGGTCTTCAGTAGTCTCTCCATTTGACCATAAAAAATCATATGCTGGAGTTCCTCCTGTTACTTCTACGTCAATAGAAGCATCAGATCCATCATTACAACTTACAATATTGAAAGTGTATTCAATTACAATAGAATCCGGTTCGTCAATTGCTAAGAACATTTCGTACAAACAACCATTAGTATCAGTGATTTCAACTTGGTACGTTTCAGCAGGAAAGTTAACTAGATCTTCAGTCTGCGCCGATAAAGCAAAGTCTGAATTGTACCACGTAAACTCATAAGGTGAAGTACCTCCTGTTGGTGAGATATCGATAATACCGTCCGACAAACCGTAACATGATACATTTGTAATATCCTCGTTCAGTGTAACCGGATCTGGCTGATCAACAATAGCCGAATCTGTAACTTGACATCCGTTATTATCTGTTACTTCGAAAAAATACGTTCCTGCAACTAAATCTGAAATTAATAAAACAGTATCTCCACTTGACCAAATAATATCATATGATGGTGTTCCTCCGAATACATCAAGTAGAATTTCTCCGTCAGTACCATCATTGCACGTTACATCATCAACTACAAATGTATATTGCAAGCTATCTTGTGGCTCT
>CBFHXS010000060.1:3554-15908 GCA_965659845.1 Brumimicrobium sp. | reverse complement strand
CATTGGTCCGAGCCTTTTTTTGTTGTTGATTCATTTTTTCCTGTTATCCATTGAACCGATTTCAATTTGTCTTGTACTGCAAAGAAAAAAGTCATGAAAATATTCAGTTTGCTAATTCTATTATCTTGTTTTGTTTCAGTTTCCTTGGCTGACGAGATTATTAAAGATTCTAAGATTAAAAATGTTACCGTTTTTCTTCAAGGTGCTCAGGTAAATAGATTGGCTAGATTTAAAGCCAAACCAGGAGTAAATGAAATTATAATTAGTGGTGTTAGTCAGTTTATAGATCCTAAATCTATTCAGGTTAAAGGTACAAATGGGATAATTATATTAGATTCAAAATTTACTAGTTATTATCCGTCACCTGAGGAACAACAAGTTGCTAAACTTCCTCAAGCAATTAAGGTAAAAATCGTTCGGGTTGAGGATTCTATTCAATTGATTAATTATAGACTTGCGGATATAAATTCAGAGTTGGAAGTACTTAGAGCTTCTAAATCGATTATTTTGAATAATGGTGCCATGCGAGGTCAAGGAAAGGTAAATGATAGTATTCAATTGCTTAAAGAAGCCGTTGATTTTTATTTAAAGAAAGTAACAGCATTGAATAAAGAAATTAATGCCTTGAGCAGAGATCATTCTGAAGTCACAAACTTAAAATCTAGACTATCAACTAGACTAAGTAATTTAAGGAATTATTCTAACAATGAAAATTTTCAAGATAAGCGGAATGTACCAGAATACAGAATAGTGGTTACGATTTCTACCGAATCGGTAGTCAATGGTTATTTGGATTTGAATTATTTAGTGAGTAACGCAGGTTGGAATGCTCAATACGATTTAAGAAGTAATGCAGAAAGTAGTAAGATGAACTTGAACTATAAGGCGCAAGTCTATCAGAATACTGGTATAGATTGGACTGATGTAAAGCTTAGCGTTTCTACAAATGATCCGTATAAGAACAAAACCAAACCAGAGCTGTCTCCATGGTTGTTGGGAGTTCAAGCATATCGTTATGAACGTCAACAGAGAAATGCACCAGTACAAACTCTATCGGAAGTTGCAGTTAAAAGAGGTTCAATAAGAACAGATGAATTGGACGATATTGAGTCAGTTGACGCTAAGAGTTTAAATTTTGATTATGCTACTAGCGCACAGCATACAAAAGTAGTTCAACATATTATATCGGCTCAATTTAATATTGACTTACCTTATACTATTAAGTCTAATGGTGAAAAGCATATGGTACTAGTTAAAAATGAAGATGTAGATGCGAATTATGTTTACTATTCTGTTCCGAAGTTAGAGAATTCGGCATATTTAGTCGCACAGATTACTAACCTAGAGGAGCTACAATTGATCCCGGCCAAAGCTACTATATTTTTCGATGGTAGTTATATGGGCGAGACATATTTAAACCCAGGAGTAATGGATGATACTTTATCATTGAGTCTTGGAAAGGATCCTAATATAATAGTGAAGAGAACCTTCATGAAAAAAGAGTATAAAGAAAAAATTATTGGAGACAATGTTGAGAAGACGAGTATGTATCAGATTGAAGTTTTAAATAATAAGAGTAAAACAATAGAGTTAATAATTCAAGATCAGGTGCCGGTTTCTAGAAAAGAGGGAATTGAGATACTTGTTGATGAATTGAGCAAAGGGGAACTAAACCAGACAACTGGTATTGTTGAGTGGAAGATGAAGATAAAATCTAAGGATAAAAAGAGGCTTGACTTAAAATATACTGTAAAACACAGTAAAAAGGAACCATTGACATTACGATAAGTTTATGATCGCGAATAGCATAAAGGAGTGTCTTATGGGCACTCCTTTTTTATTCCGTGACCTCAGGTTGATTGGTGTGAATAGACTCATTGTTTTCTTTATTCATGAGCCAAGAATGAATAATAACAATTCCCATAAAGACAACATAGGAAATTTTATCAAAGAAAGAAATGTCTTCAATGAAATATTGCAGTCCCAAAATTAAGAACATATAAGTGAAATGCACTATCAACCCACCGAATATAAAAAGGGGATAGGCTTTTAATTTTCTATACATGAATACTAGTCCAATGAAAATCACTCCCCAAATGAATAAGTTACTTAAATAGAAGTTCGTGAGAGATTCGAGAAATTCCTGACCATTGAAGCCCATCTTTTTACCATGAATTCTAATGATTGCCTTGACAGAGATTCCTTTGTTCTCGTATATAACATCAGCGGAAAGCAATACAAAATAACTGATTGCATTCCATACTGCTAATAAAAGCCAAATAAATAATGCAATCATAAAACTGATACGTGTAAAACCATCGGGTTTTCTTCTTCCTAAAATATAATTACGCAACCGAATGAATAAGGGTAATGCGTCTTCAGGAGACAATCTATCTATTTTCTCTTTATCGAGCTTAAGCTTCATTACGTGTAGAAGATATAAGAGATGATTATTGCAGAAATAATTCCGATAAGATCGGCAAGTAAACCTACGCCTGCTGCATATCGAATATTTTTAATTCCAACAGAACCAAAATACACGGCTAATACATAGAATGTAGTTTCTGTAGAGCCCTGCATAGTTGTCGCAATTCTAGCTTGTATAGATGTTACATCAAACTGGTTTATAACTTCAACCAAGGCGCCTCTTGCACCGCTTCCACTCAATGGTTTCATAAGTGCAACAGGAAGTGCATCTACCCATTCTGTCGCAGTAATTCCAACATAGAGAACTACACTTCGAATTCCTTCAAGAAATGCATCTAAAGAACCTGAAGCTCGGAAAACAGCTATTGCAACTAAAATTGCGATAAGGTATGGAACGATCTTTATGGCAACATTGAAACCATCTTTAGCTCCATCTATGAATGATTCATAAACATTCACACGACGAAATGCTGCAAGAGCCAGAAAGGTCATAATGATAAGGAAGATGAGTAAATTACCTCCCACACGTGAGATTACGTCAGCATCTTCAGGGTGATTAATAACATAGTAAAGTAGGGCACCAATTAATAAGGTAAGTCCTCCAATATATGATAAAATTACTTTATTAAATAAGTTAATCCTTTGCTTTATGGATACGATGATCAAACCAAATAGAGATGCAAAAAATGTGGCGATTAATATGGGTAAGAAGACACTTGATGGGCTAGGGTCATTATTCGCTGCAAGAAGTGCAAATACAGATACAGGTATAATCGTTAAACCGGACGTGTTCAAGACCAGAAACATTATCTGTGCATTTGAAGCTTTTTCCTTTTCCGGATTAAGTTCTTGAAGTTGCCCCATAGCTTTTAATCCAAGTGGTGTGGCAGCATTATCTAGACCTAGCATATTAGCACTAAAATTCATCATCATTGAACCAACGGCAGGATGATCTTTTGGAACGTCAGGGAATAGTCGTGAGAAAAGAGGGGATACAAGCTTTGTTAACCCTCGGATTGCGCCCCCATTTTCACCAATTTTCATGATTCCCATCCATAGACATAAAACTCCGGTTAAGTATAATGCAATTTCAAATCCAGTTTTAGCTGAGTCTGTAAGTGCATCAAACATTTCTTTAAAAATGTATGTATCTCCCCAAAAGATTAGTTTGCTTATACCAACCAAAAAAGCGATCACAAACATTCCTATCCAAAGACGATTCAAAAGCATTGTGCTAAGTTCTCAATTTTATCTATTTAATTGATCTAGAACGTCTAGAAATTTCAACAAAGTTTTCAATAATAATCGCACCATAATTTCCTGAACGCTCTGGCAGGAACTGAACTCCATAGATCGACTCATCTTTGTGTTTCATAATCTCATTGATACTTCCATCAGAACTAGCTAAGAGAAGGAAATCAGGTGGTATTGAAATAGAACTACTATGATCAGTCGAAACTTCAATATCTAAAGGTAGTTTATTAAATAGCGGGTCATCAGCTTCAATGACTCCAACGGTTATGATATCGTTAATATAAGGTGCATAGACAGCTAGAGAATTAAATAATAATCCAAGTAGATGATGGCCAGCTCCAATACCTAGTGTAGGAATTCCACATTTTTTTAGTGGTGTTAACTGGTCTAGGTATTTTCCAACAGGTACATCATTCACTGCTATAGGTCCATGAGATATAATTACTGCTTGGGGATTCAATTCTTCAAGCATTTCATCATTAAAATCGTAAAGTGAAACGACAAGGAAGTCTTCAAATAAGTCTATCGTATCAGTGAGGCGGTAGATTTGTTGGTAACCAATATCTATAACTAATATCATTTCAGTTTAGGAGGCTTTAATGTTTCTAAAGTCCAATTCAAAGAGTCATTTACTAAACTCATCTTTTCTAAATCAATGTTTTTTATTTCGAAGTTAATAGTTTCACTAGTAGAATAGAAAAAAGAGAAAACAGTATCAGTAGAAGTAGATATAGCAATTGAGTAGCGTCCTTTCTTACCGAGGCTAGAACCTATGTGAGCATACTTTTGTTCTCTGAATGTTCCATTTTCATAGAAGGTAAATGTTGTTCTCAGCTCATTCATTAAGGGAGTTTTATCGACTCCTTTTACAATTTCCCTGGTATTAACCCATGTTTTAGCACTGTTCGCATTAATGATATTATTGGGTATAACAGGCTTTAGGCTACTATCATTAATACAACTCACAAATGAGAATAATACAAGTACTATATAAAGTATATATTTCAATTTAGAATATTAATTGCTTTTCCTCAATGCGTTGTTTAATCATTTTAGTCGCTCTTTCCTTTAGATCGTTGGTATCAAAAGTTCCCTCAAGATCCCCTAGTGCCTCTTTAACCTGGTACTTTCCATCTTTATATCTAAGCAATACATCATAGCGCTCATAGGTTTCGTTACCAAGGTCGTCAATAACTCCTACAACAAGGTCATCAATTTCATTGGGTCTTTTTATTTGTGAAACAAGGTATCCTCTAATTCCATTTACAAGTACCAGATTTCCTCTTTCTCTTGTAAAAATGAGCAATCTTCGATATTGATAATTATTCACTCCAGCTTTTACTTGAAGCATAAATGCATCGTTTAATGAACGCTTATGATTGTATTCAAAAAAACGGAAGAATTTTGCACTGCATGGAACAGAGCCATCAGTAACTGTATCTGAATAATTTGGATTGCAAATATGTGTTTCTAAAAGTAACTCATACTTAAGGGCTGAATCGAATCCTTCATTCGAAAAAGTAGCAGGTGCTATAATCGTATCGGCATCATTAGCGTTGTTTGCTTCTGATTTACTTCCATCATTACCATTGACATTTTGTTCAGCTGTTCCTTTCTTCTCTATACCTTTAATAACTGATGAATTATCAGAGTCACTTTTGCAAGAGTATATGAAGGCTGTTGAAAGAATAATAAGGATGACGCGTATCATAAGTTTACTATATTTCCACCAAGACGAATTTTTTGAGAAACCTTTGGACTACCAGTATAATTTATTGTTCCTCCACTTGTTACACTAGCATCAAGTTTTTCTCTTGGTGCACAAATAATTTCTCCTCCGAATGCAACCTCAGCAGTAACTTTTTTAGCGGATAACTGAGCAGCTCCGATCGTTCCACCGGTTCTAACAGAGGCATCAAATAATGTTGTGCTACCTGTTACTCTTATTGATCCCCCTTTCGTAATCTCAGCTTTAATCCACGGAGCATCAATACCAGAAACACTTATTTTACCTCCTGAATCAGCATAGAGGTGTAAGGGCTTTCTTTTATAATCGAAATTTTTATTCACCCGTATTTCGCATCCGGCTCTAGCTTCAACATAGCTTAACTCGGGTAACGTAATTATTAAGTTTAAAGCAACATCTTCTAATAAACTTCCCTTATATTTTATTGTAAGAGATTCATCAGAGTATGTTAGAGACAGGTTGTTAAAGTCTATTTCACTATCATGTGAGACAGCTTCAAGCTTTAGAGAGTCTCCATAGTTAATTTCAGCTTCGTATCTTCCTTGAATGATTAGCTTATCAAATTTTGTGAGATCAAAATTTTTGCTCTCTTGGCCAAAAGTTATTAGAGATATTACTATTCCCAAAATCGTTGTGCTCAGTTGTTTTAATGACATAATATTAATTTAAAATACATAAGTACTTTGCTGTAAAGCTTTGTCAAGAGCTGTTTCATTCAATCCAGTTGAAATATTATGCTCCTTAAACCAGTAAATCATTTTTTCAGTAGGCATGTTTCCAGTGAGATCATCTTTCGCCATTGGACAGCCTCCGAAACCTTTCAAGGCACCATCAAAACGTCTACAACCAGCATCGTAGGCAGACTTAACTTTTTCGTGATACGTATCTTGAGTGGTATGTAAATGAGCTCCAAACTCTACATTAGGAAGAGCCGGAATGAGAGCGTTAAATAAGCTTGTAATCACACCTGGTTCAGCAACACCAATAGTATCTGAGAGCGCAACGATTTTAATTCCAAAACGGTCCGCTATTTTTTCAGCCCAATCAATTACCACCTGTGGACTCCATTCATCTCCATAAGGGTTACCAAAGCCCATCGATAGATACACTACCAACTCTTTATTTGATTTAGTAGCAATGGTATTGATTCTTTCTAGACGCTTTACACTTTCTTCGATAGATGAGTTTGTATTGCGTTGTTGGAAAGTCTCTGACACTGAAAATGGATACCCTAAGTATTTTATTTCATCAAAGCTCGATGCGTCTTGTGCACCTCTTTCATTTGCAACAATTGCCAGTAGTTTCGAATTTGTTTTTGAAAGGTCAAGATTTTTAAGAACTTCTTCCGTATCTCTCATTTGAGGAATAGCTTTAGGAGAGACAAAACTTCCAAAGTCAATTGTATCAAAACCAACTTTGAGCAATTCATTGATATAGTTAACTTTTGTAGTTGTAGGAATAAACTCCTTTATACCTTGCATGGCATCTCTAGGACACTCAATTATCTTTAAATCTTCCATATCTACTAATATAGTAATTAGGA
Organism: Brumimicrobium sp.; assembly: GCA_965659845.1. Classification (GTDB taxonomy): domain Bacteria; phylum Bacteroidota; class Bacteroidia; order Flavobacteriales_D; family Crocinitomicaceae; genus Brumimicrobium. The sequence continues at coordinate 8,937 of CBFHXS010000060.1, read as the reverse complement.
CTTGCTTTTAAGAAGTTCAGCATTGATTTTTCGAACGATCTTAGGTCCTTCATAAATAAAGCCCGTGTATAATTGAACAAGCCTTGCTCCAGCCGCTAATTTTTCTAGTGCATCTTCAGGAGAGTGAATACCTCCAACTCCTATGATAGGAATCCTGCCATTCGATTTGTCAGTGATGTATTTGATAACTTGTGTCGAACGATGCTTTAGAGGTTTTCCTGATAATCCTCCAGGTCCGAAGTTCTCTGGACTTTTCGTTTTTAATTTTGATCGATCTATAGTTGTGTTTGTAGCTATGATTCCTTCGATTTGAGTAGACTCCACTATTTCTATCACATCATCAAGTTGCTCATTCGTAAGGTCTGGAGCTATTTTTAATAAAATAGGTTTCTGAACTTCTTTAATTGAATTCTTTGCTTTGAGTGTTGATAAAAGTTCTGTGAGTGGTTTTTTGTCTTGTAAAGCGCGAAGGTTAGGTGTATTTGGAGAACTAACATTTACGACAAAATAATCGACATAAGGGTGTAAAGCCTCAAAACTGAGTACATAGTCATTAACGGCATCTTCGTTAGGAGTGTGTTTATTTTTACCTATGTTTCCACCTATTACAATCTGGGTATTTCTCTTTTTGAGATTCTTCACCATTTCTTCGATACCAGCATTATTAAACCCCATTCTATTTATAATAGCTTCATCTTCTATCAGTCTAAATAGTCGCTTTTTTGGATTTCCTGGTTGAGCCTTAGGAGTTACTGTGCCCACCTCAATAAAACCAAAACCGCAGTATGCGAGTTCATTGTATAATGCTGCATCTTTATCAAAACCTGCTGCTAAACCTACTGGGTTTTTAAATGTCAAACCAAACAGTTTTGTCTCAAGTCTAGCGTCCTCAAGTACATACCATTTTTTCCATAGCCCTTTCATTCCAGGGATCTTAAGTGTAAACCTTATCATTCTAAAAATAAAGTGATGTACCTTTTCAGGGTCAAATCGAAATAATAAGGGTTTAATAAAGGAGTACATATCAACAGTTTTGACAAAAATAGTAATAAAAAAAGGTGAGGGGGAGCCTCACCTTAACTGAAAGTATGTTTTTCTAGAATTTCGTTCTTCCTTTCCACTTAATTCTGCTGCTTTTCGGTTTAGGATAAGTTATGTTTCTTGTAAGTGTTACATTCGCAAACAAGTATGCATCGTTGTCCTCAGGATTTCCTCTTTGCTGACCTGCTGTGAACCAACTGTGATTCTCAATTGCAGGATTTGCGGCGTAGACTGCGTCATCACTCACTTGAGATGCTAGAACAGAAGGGTCGTAATAGTCTGTTGATACATCATCTATGTAATCAGTAAATGTTTTATTGTAAGAAAGCTCTAATCCAATTCTCCAAAAGTTTCCAATTCCTAATCTGAAACCAACACCAAAAGGAATTGCAAGATTGATTCTACTGTATTCATCAACTCCGTTTGGTAATCCTTGACCTTCAGTACGAAGAGGTCTTAAATTTGTCCAGCTTCCATTTATTTGAGTTTGTGGATTGAAATAGAATCCACTAATACCTGAGAATAGATAAACAACGTCTGCTTTTGGTCTTGAACCACTCAGCCCTTTAATTTTGTAACGTGCACCAACTCGTTCATTTGCGAAAATAATGCATTCGATCCTTTGAGATAACTCTAAGATTGGAGAACGAAATGAAAGGTTTCGACTTCTTCTAATGATCTCATCTGTATTTGCATCATCACCATTGAGTAATCCGAAATATAGTTGAGTACTTGTAGCCCACATCGGGTGAAATCTAAATCGGTAGCCAACGCCAATACCTGGACGCGTTGCAGGCCAGTCAAGGTCAATAATTGAATTTTGAGATCCTATTTGATTCAATCCTCCCAAATCTCCAAGAAATTGTGTTGCACCTAAAGTAAAGTAAATTTCGTGCTTATTCATCGACCAATTTCGAGAAGAGTTGAAATTAGAAGCAAACTGCCCGAAACCATTAAAAGAGAGGCAGACTGCCATGGTGATAATTAAATATCGCATATGTCTAGATTGATTCATCCGTGTAATATAACGTTACAAATGTAAAAAGGTTGTCTGAAATACGCAAAGAAAAGTTATAAACTAAATTCATTAACAGATTGTTAATAATATTCAAGGGCTATTTCTTTTAACGTTATTTACAGATTTCAAGTGTTGCATTATTGACAGTTTCATTCAATATCAATTCAAACGCAGAACTCGTGGTCTTTTTGTAAATTGTCACAGATGTAGATATTCCCGCTCGCTCCAGAATTGTATTATCAAGTTTTCCGTTAAGTGGTGCCCTAAGATTTAGTGGATAACCTTGGTCAAATTTGAGTTCAATTCTATAGTGTTTGTTCTTTAGCTCAATTTCTTCTTGCCCAACATTTATCAGTGTCATTTGATCTCTTTTCCAACTTTTAAATAGATGCATCTCACCATCTATTCGCAGAAAGCCGATGTGAACAGGTATTTTCCATAGTAACCATTTTGGTCTTGCTTTAGCAAACTGCACACTTACTGTTGAGTTTTCAAAGCTTGAGATATGTCCCCAAAAATATTCTTTTGGAAAGGATGTTCCCCAATTTTTATCTATATATCCCGAGTTGTTCTGAAATTGAAGTGTTTTAGTTTTTAGTTTGGCCGTTCCATTTACTAAGAGATGTGGAGAAATAATATCATGTTTACATTCCACAAAAGGGACAAAAGTTAATATCCCCATAATACTCGGCTTAAAAAAAGAACGATTCCAAAGTTCAAAATGAGTGAATGAAAGATTGATTTCGCAATCTTCTTCCTGAATGGAGATCCCGTTTTGCGAAAATGTATTTTTACCGACAGAAAAATTGAATGTTTCCTCGTTTGTCTTTAAAGAAGACAATGGATATTCGAAATAAAAAGTCTCGAGCAATTGTGAGCTAACTTGAATAAAAGCGTGCGATTTATCCTTTGATTTCGCGAAACCACAAATAATTACTAGTGTTGTTCCATTTGCGAGTGCTGTTTTGAAGTAAAACCCTTCAAATGAAGGTCCTTTCTTGTGTAAGAAATGGAAATTATTGTGCTTTTGGGCAGAACTAGTATTGTTTAATAATCTCGACACAGGTTAAGAACGTACTAAAACTGAAATTGTTCCAATTTACTGAATTTGCAATTCATTCAGATTCGCATAGACCCCATCTTTCATTTTTATGAGTTCCTCATGCGTTCCTTTCTCAACTATTTGACCTTTTTCCATCACAAGAATAGTATCTGCTTTTCGAATCGTACTTAGACGATGTGCAATGATGAATGAAGTTCTATTCTCCATCAAATTGTCTAGCGCTTCCTGAACTAGTCTTTCTGATTCAGCGTCAAGAGCTGATGTAGCTTCATCCAGTATTAATATGGTAGGGTCTTTAAGTATGGCTCTTGCTATAGCTACTCTTTGTTTTTGACCTCCAGAGAGTTGAATCCCTCGATCACCCACTTCAGTATCAAATCCTTCAGGGAATTCTTTTATGAAGTCATATGCATTCGCTTTTTTCGCAGCAGCATCGATCTCATCATTTGATGCTTCGGGATTACCAAATGCAATATTGTCACGAATAGTACCGCTGAACAAGATTACCTCTTGAGGAACAAAAGCCATCTGATCTCTTAAGTATTCTATATCGATGTCTTTTACATCCACATTATCAACCGTATAACCCCCACTCGTAGGTTCGTAGAAACGAAGAAGAAGTGATGCTATCGTTGATTTACCGGCTCCAGATGCTCCAACTAATGCAATTTTTCCACCACTATCTACTTCGAAGGACATCGCTTTAAGTACCTCAACATCTGCACGCTCAGGGTAGTGGAAGTTTACATTCGTAAAGCTTACCTTCCCTTTGATTTCAGGATGGTTCTGACCTAAGTAAATATCTTTCTCGGTAGATTCATTTATCAACTCCATGAGGTGCTCGGTTGCTCCAATTGCTTTTTGCAAAGAAGCATAGAGGTCTGGTATAGAACCGATACTGGCTCCCATGAAAACCGTAAACATCACGAAAGAATAGAAGTCTTTTTTGTCAAGTGTTGCATCCGGTCCAATCGTCATGTGTAGTCCTTGCCAAATAATAAAGACAATTGCTCCAAAAAGACACATTATGATAAAAGAAACAAAAACACCTCTCCAGTTTCCACTTTTCACATTGAGTCTCCTAATCTCTTCAATTGTTGAACGATATTTGTTCATCACAAATAACTCATTCGTAAATGTTTTGACGTTCGTGATACCCATTAAATTCTCTTCGATTATAGTATTGGAGTTTGCAGTAGCGTCCTGAGCTTGTTTGCTGAGTTTTCTAATGAACCTTCCGAAAAGCACTGCAATAACAGCCATCACAGGAACTGTTGCAAGCATGATCAGTGCCAACTGCCATGAGACAATAGTGATAAAAACGATAGAACCAATGATAATAATGATTTGTCGAATGAATTCAGCTATGGTAGTCCTTAATGTATCTTGAACTAAAGTGATATCCGAAGAAAGGCGACTTGTCAATTCTCCCACTTTATTTTTGTTGAAGAAATTCATTGGCATAAAGATAAGCTTGCTGAACGCATCCTTACGAATATCTCGCATTGTGTTCTCCGTAACTTTGGTGAAAAGTACGATACGGAAAAAAGAAAATACACTTTGCAGTATAAAGAGAAATAACAGTAAAAGGGCTACCGTATTGATATTGTCAAAACTTAGGTTCTCGAGAAGTGCAGTGTCTGTTTGGTTTCCAACTGGATTAGTTGTTTGATCTCCTCCTAGCAGCTGACCAAGAAGGTAAGGGAAGAAAAGTCCTGCTGACGAAGATAAAATTAAAAATACCCATCCTACTATAAATATACCTCTATAAGGTTTAAGATATTTGAAAATCCTTTTAGCCTTTTGAACAGAGTCTTTACTCAATTTTACGCGTTCTTTCTTTTTTCCTTTGGGTCTGAACATGTGTATTTACTTGTTTTTAATGCTTGCAAAGTTAATGTACTTAAGCAGGTAAAAAGAAAAAATTAAATAATTTTGCCTTTCTGTTTTGAATAATTCAAAAAACCTTTATCTTTGCCGTCCTCAAAAGAGCTAATAGAAAAAAATTATATAGGTCATGAAAAGAACGTTTCAACCATCACAAAGAAAAAGAAGAAACAAACACGGTTTTAGAAGTCGTATGGCAACTAAAAATGGTCGTAAAGTACTTGCGGCTCGTCGTCGTAAAGGGAGAAAAAGAATCAGCGTTTCTAGCGATAAGTTAGCTAAGCGTTAATATCATAGCTTAATGTTACTAGAAGTCCATCACGAAAGTGGTGGGCTTTTTTTGTTTATCAAAGTTTTTAGAGTTAAAATTACAC
>CBFHXS010000060.1:0-3456 GCA_965659845.1 Brumimicrobium sp. | reverse complement strand
TCTACAAAAAATCTTTCAAACCTTTTTGATAAGAGACTTGAAAATTGATGGAATTAACGCTACTTTAGTGGCGAAAAATAATTAGCAAAAAGATGAACTTACACGAATATCAAGGAAAGTCAATTTTAAAAAGCTTTGGAGTAGGAATACAGGAAGGCGTTATCGTTGAAAAACTAGAAGACGCTGTTTCGAAAGCTAAAGAATTAAACGAGAAAACAGGAACAGAGTGGTTTGTGGTTAAAGCACAGATTCATGCTGGGGGTCGTGGTAAAGGTACAGTTGAAGAAACTGGATCTCACGGTGTTGTTTTAGCCAAAGGAATTGACAAGGTAGAAGAAACAGTGAAAGGGATCTTAGGTGGTCACCTTGAAACTGCGCAAACAAACGGTGTAGGGAAAAAAGTAAATAAGGTAATGATTGCGGAAGATGTTTACTATCCAGGTGAAAGTGAAACTTCTGAAATTTACATGTCGGTATTAATGGACCGTGATAAAGGTAGAAACATGATTATGTATTCTACAGAAGGAGGAATGGACATTGAAACAGTAGCAGAAAATACTCCTCACTTAATTTTTAAGGAAGAAGTTGATCCACGAGTTGGTTTGGAAGGATTCCAGGCTCGCAAGATTGCTTTCAACTTAGGACTAAGCGGAAAAGCATTCAAAGAAATGACTAAATTCGTTACCGCTCTTTACAACGCTTATGAAGGATGTGATGCTTCAATGTTTGAGATTAATCCCGTGTTGAAGACTTCTGATGATAAAGTGATTGCAGTTGATGCGAAAGTTACACTTGATGATAATGCATTATTCCGTCATAAAGATTACGCAGAAATGCGTGACAAGACAGAGGAAGATCCGGCAGAGGTGGAAGCTGATGAAGCAGGATTGAACTTTGTGAAATTAGATGGGAATGTTGGATGTATGGTAAATGGTGCTGGACTCGCAATGGCAACAATGGATATCATAAAGCAGTCAGGTGGTAACCCTGCGAACTTCCTTGATGTCGGAGGTACTGCAGATGCTGCTCGTGTTGAGAAAGCATTCGATATTATCTTAAAAGATGAAAACGTGAAAGCGATTTTGATCAATATCTTTGGTGGTATTGTACGTTGTGATCGTGTAGCACAGGGTGTTGTTGATGCATACAAGAACATGGGCAATATTCCAGTTCCGATTATCGTGAGACTTCAAGGAACAAATGCTGTAGAAGCAAAGAAGTTGATTGATGATTCAGGGTTAGATGTTCACTCTGCAGTACTTTTGCAAGAGGCAGCTGATAAAGTGAAAGAGATTTTAGCATAAGCTAATAACATAATATAATAGGAGGGAACATGTGAAAAGTGTTCCCTTTTGTATTTCGTGTAATGAATTTGTTGAAACAAAATATGATAGTATATAAGTCAAAGGAAGAGATTGAGATCATGCGTGAGGCCGCGCAGATCGTGAGTAGAACTTTAGGTAAAGTAGCTGAAAATATCGAGGTAGGAGTTACTCCATTAGAGTTAGATAAAATCGCTGAAGAATATATCCGTTCTCAAAATGCGATTCCAGGCTTTCTTGGTTTGTATGATTTCCCAAACACATTATGTATCTCTATCAATGAACAAGTCGTTCATGGTTACCCTACGGATGAGCCATTGAAAGATGGAGATATTGTATCTGTAGATTGTGGAGCAATTTTCGAAGGATATTATGGTGATCATGCTTATACTTTTCCAGTCGGGAATGTAACTGAAGATAAATTGAAGTTACTCAAAGTGACACATGAGTGTCTAGATATAGGAGTAGCTCATGCAATTGCAGGAAATAGAATTGGAGATATTGGCTTTGCTATTCAAAATCATGCAGAGAAACACGGTTATGGAGTAGTTCGTGAACTCGTAGGTCATGGACTTGGTAAAACGATGCATGAAGAGCCTCAAGTTCCCAATTATGGAAGGCGAGGTCGAGGTAAAAAAATAAAAGATGGTTTAACAATCGCTATTGAGCCGATGATTAATATGGGTACAGAGCGCGTTACATATCTCGATGATAACTGGACAATCGTCACTGCAGATGGAAAACCAAGTGCACACTTCGAGCATGATATAGCTGTTGTTGATGGCAAACCAGAGCTACTATCTACGTTCAAATATGTGGAAGAGGCATTGGCTAAAAAGTAAGTCATGCAATTGGGAAAGATTGTTTCTGTTGCTTGCCTGACTTATATTGTTTACGGTATAACCAGTGCTTTCCAGCTTGGTACGTTTCTACCTCCAATTCCTTTAAAGCCCTTTATGTTTTTATTCTTTGTGATAGTGGGGCTAGTATTCGCGGTTCGCACAAGGGCAAAGCTTTTATCCTATGTATTGCTCTCTTGGATGGCACTCTATGCTTCAAATATTCATGCCTTTCTGGAGGTGACTTTGAGGTTTGATACCTTGCTTCTTTATGAAAAGCACGTTTCGATGTACATTTCATTTGTCATGGTACTCTTATTTTTGGGATACCATTTGCTTCTCATACTCGGACTAATCAAATTAGATAATCGGTTGTGGGTATTACTCATACCGTTATTGTCCCTAATTACATTTCACTTTATAAATAGTACTCTTTTTCCTTTTAGTTATGTCATATTAGGATCTGCAATACTTTCATACCTATTAGACATAAAATTAGAAGAGAAGATTCCTGAGCTCTTCAAATTAAATTCAATTTTGTACGGTGCAGCGATCATTGAAGCCGGAGAGATCTTCTCTATGCAGTTTTAATTGGCTTTCTTAACAAACTCTGACTTAAGAGCCATAGCACCAAATCCTTTAATCTTACAATCAATATTGTGATCTCCATCTATTAACTTAATATTCTTGACTTTAGTGCCAGCCTTAATAGGTTTTGGAGCACCTTTCACTGGGAGATCTTTTATAACCGTCACATCGTCTCCATCTACAAGTTTATTCCCATTGGCATCTTTTATTGTAGCTTCATCAGATTTACCATCCTCATCGGGTTCACTCTTTTCAGACCATTCATGTCCACATTCAGGACAAATAATCAACATTCCTTGCGGATAACCATAAGGTGAATTGCACTCTGGGCATTTATATTCCTTTTCCATGAGCCAAAGGTAAGGTGTCTGTTCAAAAAAAAATATGAGTTTTGTTAGTTTAGTCTATTCGAATAGTGATGATTGTAAATTGCTTTGATTTTTTTGGCAAAAATGCATTGATTAATGCATTGATTTTATATTTTTGCACTCCGCAACGAATATTGTTGTAAGCTATTTGAAATAAACGGTGAGGTGGGTGAGTGGCTTAAACCACATGTTTGCTAAACATGCGTACGTTAACGCGTACCGGGGGTTCGAATCCCCCTCTCACCGCAAAACGGTAATTCTCGAGGATAACTTGGGGATGAGAACCCAACGGGGTTCGAACCGGAGCGGAACAAAGTGAGCGGAGTTCAACGACCAGAG
>CBFHXS010000059.1:4220-15930 GCA_965659845.1 Brumimicrobium sp. | reverse complement strand
AACAAATTTAATATCGGTAGTCTCGAAGACCTTCAAAGTCCAAAATTGTAATCAATGAACCTTTTGACTTTATTAAACCTCAGTAATTCTAACCTTCTTTTTCTTAAGCCTAGTATTGTTTGTTTTAGCAATAATCTTTTTAACCACGTCTGAATGCACCCCTACATAAGAACTATTCTGCTGCAATTCTATTACTCCGAGCTGATCTTTGTGAAGTTCACCTTGTTTTAGAAACAAACCGACAATATCACCTTTTGATATTTTATCCCTACGTCCACCCGATATGTGCAACGTCTTCCATGCTATACTCTGATTCTTTTGAGCTCTTGATAGCCCTTCAACATTTAGCTTTTCACTATTGATCTCTTTGATATAATCTGGCAGCTCCTCTTCTTTCCAATGCAAAACATAGGCAGTTCCGTCTCTATTCATTCGTGCAGTTCGACCATTCCTATGAGTGAACTCTTTACTATGAGGTGGTAAGTGATAATGAATAATAAATTTTATCTCAGGTATATCAAGCCCTCTTGCCGCCAAATCTGTTGCTAGCAAAAGCCGACTGGTTCCATTTCTAAACTTAATCAATGCTCTTTCTCTCTCTAGTTGGTCCATATCACCGTGAAAACACTCGTGTTCGATACGATTGCCGTATAAAAAATCACTGATTCGTTCTAATGCGTCCTTATAGTTACAAAATATTATCCCCGGCTGAGGACCTATAAAAGCAAGAGAATTTTCCAGAGCAATTAATTTATCCTTGTCAGTAGAAAAAAGTGTTCTTACTGTTAATTGAGACTTTGACTCATCTAGATAATTAATAGCAACTGGATTTTTCAACCCAACGAAATCAGGTATATTCGAATCACTAGTAGCCGAGGTCAAAATTCTTTGCTGAACATTAGGCAGCGTTTCAATGATCTCGGTCATTTCTTGTTCAAAACCAATCTCTAGTGACTTGTCAAATTCGTCAAGGACTAGTGTTTTAATCTTTGCTAACGAAAACGGGTCGCGTCTGAATCGATCAGCAACACGTCCGGGTGTACCAATAAGAATAGCAGGAAGATGTTTTAGGTCAGCTTTATCTAATGAACCAGCTCGACCGCCGTAAACTGAATTCACCTTAAACCCAGATCCCATTTTACGCACTACCTTTTCTATCTGTTGAGCTAATTCACGTGAAGGAACTAAAATAAGAATTTGAATCTCTTGGCTATTCGAATCTAGTGATTCTATTAATGGTAATAAAAATGCTAACGTCTTCCCAGTTCCTGTTGGCGATAATAAAACTACATCAGATTTATTCCGAATAGCTATACCTGCTTCCTCCTGCATGGGATTAAGCGAAGTAATTCCAAATTTGTTCAGGTACAAGTCTTTTGACTTATTTTGATTATTCTCATTCTTTGACATTGATTGATGTTTTGTTTTAATGAAATTCAATATCCTATACTACCTTTATAAGCATAGATCCTTCATTTCTTGATAATAATATACCTGGACCCCTTTTTTATTCAACTTTGCAGCTTCCACCATAGATTTTGCAACAGTCTTAGCCTTGATGGGCTTCATGTTTTTAGGAAACAGAAATGATAGTGCTTTAGAAAAGAACTGTCCAATGCCTTCCGCTATCCTTCTTTCTGATCTTTCACCCAACAATAAAGAAGGTCTAAAAATCGATAATGACTGAAGACGACCTTCTTTTTTGGATAAATCAATTAAGGCATCTTCTACTTCACCTTTTAGCTTTAAGTAAAAGCCACTTTTTTTGCTATCCGATCCAACCGAGGATACAACTAAGAAATGTTTAGCTCCTGAACTACTAGCATATTTCGCCGCATTAACAGTGATGTCAAAGTCTATCTTTCGATACTTCTCCTTGTTTCCCTTGACTTTTTTCTGTGTTGTTCCGATGGCAGAAAAGACAAAATCCCCATCTTGCATTGCTGATTCGAACTGATTCTTGTCATCAAAGTCAATCACTTCGACTTTTGCTTTAGGGTGACTGTCTTCAAATGGTCTTCGCACTAAAATCTTAATCACATCAAATGAAGGGTCAGATTTCAAATCATCAAGTATATGTCCCCCTATTAAACCAGTGGCACCTAAAAGTATTGCAGTTGACTTCATTTAAATATCTTCTTTACTTATTCCGATCATGGCACCAATTTACAAAACTTCAACACATCTGAATTCTTAATTGTTTAACTGTACTGAAAAAACAAAACTTTCAGGCACGAAAAAGCCTGAAGTCTATAATTATATTTACAGTGCTTTAATAATTCGAATTAATTCCTTCTCCTCTTTCGATGAAGGTTTAAGATCATCAGCTACTTCCAATAGTGAGGCCTTTGTTAAACTCCCTTTAAATAATGAATCTCGAAGTTCAAGTCCCAATCCTATGATTAAGTTTAGTAAGGGGTTCGAATCTATCACTTGGTCCTCTGGTATGCTATATCTTCTCTCAACACTTTCTTTCTCTTCAAGAGGCTTATACCTTAGTTTAACAAAGGCAAATTCTTTTTTACTAAATTTAACTTTTGACTTTTGAAAATGACTTTCCACTGCTTCTGACTTCCCTTTCTCTACTTCAAAAACCGCAGTTACGTGGTGACCGTATCCAAGTTCACCTCCATCTTTGGTGTCATCATCAAAATCCTGAGGTTTTAACAACCTACTCTCATAACCTATTAATCGGTAGGATGAAATCAATCTCGGATTAAATTCAACATCTAATTTCACATCTCTGATTGCATTTGTCAAATTACCTGGGTCCGCAAAAACAGATTTCATTTCTTCGCGTGAATCAATATAAAAGTGATTTCCATCTCCTCTTTTAGCTAGTGTTTCTAGCGCACTATTCTTATAGTTCCCCATACCAAAACCTAGAGCACTTAAATAAATCCCTTGACCTCTTTTTGTACTGATATAATTTTCGAGCCCTCCAGTACTATTGATTCCTATATTAAAATCTCCATCTGTTGCCAAAATAATTCGATTGTTATATGTCGAATCATAATTTAACTCAGCTTGACGATATGCCTCTTGTACACCACCCATTCCATTTGTTCCTCCTCCTGAATACAAATTATCCAGAGCGGCCAAAATCTTACTCCTATCCTCGCAACTTGTCGAAGGAAGCGGAACCCCTGTATTACCTGCATACGTAACAATAGATATTCTATCTTCCGGATTCAATTCTTTCACCAGGTCTTTCAAACCGTTAATTACTAAAGGAAGCTTGTTCTTTGAACTCATCGACCCTGACACATCAATTAAGAATACAAAATTGTGTGGTTTTCGCTTTTGACCAATTGGATAGTCTCTAACTCTTAGATTTACTGAAACTAACTCATGCTCTTTATTCCACATACATTCTGAGCGAGTCGTCTTAACATCCACCCATTCATTTTCAGAAACAACTAAATCACCATAACTAAAAGCATTAATCATTTCCTCCAATTTAACAGCATCTCTTTGGACCGAAGCCCCTATGCTCATGCGCTTTTTAATATATGACCATGCCGCTTGATCTACATCAAGTCCAAAAGTGGCGTGGGGGTGATCCATTGGGGAAAGAAAGTCATTCTCATAAATAGGCAAGAAGTGGTCATAATTCATTCTTTTAAAAGTGTATTTCTGATCCGCCTCCTCTCTACTACTCTTGCTATTAGCTGACTGATTGTAAACACTTGGCTTTGGCAAAGCTCTCATATCAATAGCTTTAGATTCAACACTAATAACGCCTCCCGTTACATCTCCGTAATTCGCAGGAATACCATTCGAGTATACCGTAACATTATCAATAAATGACTTTGGAAGATGCTCTGAACCTCTTACTTTAACCCCATCAATAAAATAGGAGTTTGCACTCGTTCTTGCACCACGAAAAGACATTCTACCAGCCTCATCCTGGTTCACTCCACCAACAGTTGAAGCTAGTCCATTAGCAGACCTAACAGGAAGATTCATTATATCATTTCTTGTAATCATAGTTGATTGAGCTCCTCCATCTTTCATGATCAAAGGGGACTTATATGCTAATATGCAAATCTCTTCCATTTCCTGGGCGCCAGTATTTAGGGTGCTATTAAAATTAAACACTGGATGATTTAGCTCGGTATTGTAAGTGTTCAACTGTTTAGTGCCAGACGGATTTCCATCTGTAGAATACTTGTAATTTTGAGCCTCAAGATTATTAGTATTCGGATATAAGGTGTCCACTAAAATTGTATGTTGTAACATTTGCTTTGGTTGAATAAAAAGCTTGCTAATAGTGAGGTATAGATTAGCACAAACTTCAATATCGTATTCACCAACATAAAGTTGACTAAAACGTACTTGCCCGTTAGAATCTGTAACAGCAGATAAACAAATCGAATCATTGAAGATATCGACTGTTAATTCACCTAAGGAACTTAGCGTTTGTTTACTAATGCAGTGAATGACCGTACTACCCTTCTCTTGTGCATAAGTCAAACTGGAGATTATTAAGAAAACTAATAAAAAAAGGAATTTAAACATAATAGCGATTTACTATTAGGATGCAGTTCTATTTAAAATTCCATAAGTATTAAAATCCTCCTCAGAATTATCTCATGCCTTTTAATCACTTTTGCGTAATTTTGCAATCTCATTATGAATCAATACAAGAAAGTAGCATTCTACACATTGGGCTGTAAGCTGAATTTTTCGGAAACAAGCACTATAGCTAGGAGTTTCGAAGATGGCGGTTATGCCAAAGTAGACTTTAATGACTTCCCGGATATATTTGTGATCAACACATGCTCTGTCACTGAGAATGCAGATAAAAAATGCAGACAACTTGTAAAAAAGGCTAGAAAGATCAATCCAAAAAGCTTCATTGCTATTATAGGTTGCTATGCTCAACTGAAGCCAGAAGAGATTGCAGAAATTCAAGGCGTAAACCTTGTACTTGGTGCAAATGAGAAATTTGACATAATTAACCATATTGAAAAACTTGAATCGCCCGAGGAAAAAGCTATCACAAGCTATGGAAAGATTAAGGAGGTAAAGGACTTCGTACCATCCTTTTCTTTTGGTGACCGAACTAGGTCTTTTCTTAAAATCCAAGATGGATGTGACTACTTCTGTACATTTTGTACCATACCTCTCGCCAGAGGAAAGAGTAGAAATGCATCAATCGATGAAACTGTAAATGAAGCGAATAAAATTGCCTCTACAAAAATTAAAGAGGTTGTATTAACAGGCGTGAATATCGGTGACTTTGGTCAAGGTGGTGAGGAAAATTTCTATAAGCTGATTCGAGAGTTAGACAAGGTTGATGGTATCGAACGTTTCAGAATATCTTCAATCGAACCAAATTTATTAAGTGATGAGATTATTGATTTTTGCTTGAGCAAAGCAGAAAAATTTGTTCCTCACTTTCACATCCCACTTCAATCTGGATCGGATGAATTGCTCGAAAAAATGCGTCGTAAATATAAAAGTGGCTTATATACTGATCGTGTCAATCAAATCAAGCAACTAGCTCCAAATGCTTGTATTGGTGTTGATGTTATTGTGGGATTCCCTGGTGAAAGCGACGAAGAGTTTATGACCACATATAATTACCTAAAGGATTTAGACATTTCTTATTTACATGTATTTACTTATTCCGAAAGAGCGAATACAACTGCTAAGAAAATGAAAGACGCTGTCCCGATGCATGTTCGAAAAGATCGGAGCAAGATGCTACATATTCTCTCTGACAAGAAGAAAAGAGCATTTTACGAAGCTCAGATTGGAAAAGATTTTTCGGTTTTATGGGAAAGTGAAAATCATGATGGTTGGATGCATGGATTTACTGAGAATTATGTCAAAGTTAAACAACCTTACGATCAAGGGAAAGAAAATACTTTGGAAAGGATTCACCTTGAGAGTATTGATAGTGATGGATTAGTTACGGTTTCTATAGTTACACAGGGAGCTTTAGCATAAACTATTGTTCTATTGGACCACCCTTAAACTGTACTCCTTTTTTACGATCATTATTGTGAAAAAAGTATTTGATATCAAAAGAGAAAGTCGCTCCTTCAATAAGTCCAAAAGAAACAATATCATAAGTATCGTAACTATATTCTGCTGCCACCTGCATTAATGGAGAGAATGGTATTCTTCCCGAAATCCCAAAATAGAATATTCCGTCTTTTTCAGTGCGATACTCAAATCCAACGTTAGCATTAATATGATAATTGAAATACGCTAGTCTTCTACCTTCAAAAATGAACAGGTGTGCTCCTTCCGGATTGGATAGTGTTCGTATGTTGGAAGGATTATAGTTAACTGACACCCCTATACTGGTATTCATGTAAGATTGTCTTCCCAATCTTATGTAGACTAGTGCATTTAAAGGTATTTCAAAATTAACAAAGCCAAACTCATCTCCTCCAACAACATTCGAGTCGGATACTTCATAATCAAGATTAAAATTTCGCTTTGTATAATTGATTCCTGTTTCCAAAGCCAGTAATTCAGTTATACCCACTCTCACTGCGGCTCCATAGCTATATCCAAATGCGGGGCTCACAGTTGTCGAGAAATTACCTTCCTGCATATCAAAAGGTCTATCCCCTACTAAGCCAAATGGAATCAAAGGTTTAAATTGAAGCCCAAAGTAATTCTCTGTTCTCTTTCTCGATTGACTATAAACTGAAAAGCTTAAGAGTACAACTACTAACAATATGGTTAGCCTTACGAGACTATTCATTAATTTCAAGATTTTGCATGGCTTCTGATAGCGTGGGCCTCGTGCAGTAGCCAACAGTGGCAAGCACAACAGTACCTATTGATATAATGAGTAACGCGTATCGAAATATTTTATTACTAATCAGAAAGTTACGATTTTTCGCCTCCACCAAAAAATTTATCCGTTGAGCTCTCTCAAAATGATTCTTATGAACGGCAAACAAAGTATAAGTTCTATTCTTAGTTCCTTGTTCATCTTTTTCGAACTTGATTTTATTGACAACTAGCTCTTTTTCGAAATCAATCGCTCTTTTTATATCTGCAAAACGATATACAATGTAATTCGGATCTGACGGATGACGAACATAATTCACCAACCCTAGGTCTACGATATTTTCTACTTTTGAATCCACTCAGTAACGTATTCAATTGGTTTTCTTTGACCTTTAGGCCATTCGCCTTCTGGATACCCAACATAAAATAAGGCAAGGCATTTATCTTTTTCTCCAATATCCAAAAACTCATTCATTTCAGGAGTATAAATCAGCTTTGGTGAAGACCAAAACCCTCCTAGTCCATAGGCCGTGCAAGTCAAATACATATTTTGAATCGCACAAGCTACAGCTTCTATTTCTTCTATTTCAGGGATCTTCTCCTCAGGCTGTCTCTCCATGCAAACAGCAATAACAGCAGAAGCTTTTGCCGGTCTATCTGTCATACGGTTTAGCTTAATCTTTTTTTGTTGGTCCGCTGGAACTTTTGATAGGTAAAGTTCACGCATGAATTCACCAAAACGATTCTTCCCTTCATCCATAAAAACTTTAAACCTCCATGGTTGAGTCATTCCATGTGTTGGTGCCCAAATCGCATTATTTAAAATCAATTCTATTTGTTCCTTATGTACCTTTCGATCACTAAAGAATTCGGGGTAAATTGTTCTTCTATCTCTGATCAATTCACTGATTTCGCTCAAATTATATTTCATTTCGAATATTGTTATTGATTTCGTCTAACAAAGATAGTAGTAATTTAATGCCTATAAAAAATTTAAATGCTCAAGGTCGTAAAATATATACTAGTCAAAAATAAGGTCTATGATCGCTTGTTTATCAAAAGGATTGTCAAATTTCAGTAGCTTTCTATGCTTAGAATCAACAGCAATAATTTCATCAGCATACTCTATACATAATTCAATATCATGAGAAGAAACAACAATTAATTTATCCTCTATGGAAGCAAGATTACTCAACAATTTGAGTACTATTTTACGATTCGAATAATCGAGGAATGCCGTTGGCTCGTCAAGTAAAATAACCGATGTAGACTGAGTAAGTACTTTGCCAATCATAGCTATTTGACGTTCTCCGTCACTGACTTCAACGGAGCTCTTATGCTGAAGCTCTTCAAGACCTAATTTTCGAACAACCTCATCAATAATTCTATTATCCTTTTTACTTAATCGATTTAAGATATTGGTATATGGAGCTCTTCCTAAAGCTACCAATTCTCTTACTGATAAATGTTGAACTCCTGCAAACCTGGACGGAACAAAACCGAAGGTTGAAGTCTTATCTTTTGCGCTATACTCCTTCAGCGGTTTACTCAATAGATCTATTTGACCATCCAATTCGGGTTGAGTTCCGAGAAGTGTATTAAAGAAAGTAGTTTTTCCGGCCCCATTTGGACCAATAAGTACAATTAGCTTCCCTTTTTCCAATTCAAGATCCTGGATTTCAAATAACAATTCATTGAACCCTATTGATATATCTCTAAATTTGATCATTAGAACTTTCTAATTATTATCCACACTACGACAGGTGCCCCAACCAAAGCCGTCAAAGAATTTAAAGGAAGTTGAATTGTATTACTCAGAAGTTGCATCGCAATATCGCACAAAACAATTAACAAGGAACCAACGAGAACAACTCCTATCAGCAATTGTAAATGGTTGGAGGTCTTAAATATCATTTTCACAATATTCGGTACAATTAAACCTACGAAAGCAATAGGACCACAAAATGCAGTAATCACACCTGTAAGAATCGCTGTAATTAGGATAATTATAAACCTAACCTGACGAAACTTCACCCCAAGAATGGATGCTTGCTTTTCTCCCAGCACAAGTAAGTCCAATGGTTTAACAACAAAAATTGAGAGCACTATTCCCAATAAAACTATTCCAAAGAATATTCCTATTTGATCTATGTTGACATTTTGTAGCGATCCAAAACTCCACAACATGAAAACTTTTAGATCATCTGGATTGCTATAAGATTGAATTACGTTGACTAATGCACCGGCAAAGCTTCCAAACATAACCCCTACAAGTAATAAAGAAATCTTATTCTTCACGTAAATCGAACAAAATAGAATGAACAACCCTGCTCCTAAAGCACCGATTAAAGCCGTTAGGACAAGACTTACATCATTTCCAACTACTGAAACCCCCAGCATTGTGCTTATCGCCACCATCATGCTAGCTCCAGAATTAATTCCTAAAACGTAAGGTCCTGCTAGTGGGTTTTGAAAAAGTGTCTGCATTAGCAATCCTGCTACAGAAAGACCGGCTCCAGCCAAGACAGCAGTTACAACCCTCGGAATTCTGAAGTTACTCAAAACTAATTGAGCATCAGGGTTCTTGTCAAATGCAAAAAGCCCATCAAATACATCAAAAAAGCTCAAGTCGAAACTTCCTAAGGTCAAATCATAAGATACAGCAACGCATAACAATACAATGAGTAGAACACTCATTCTAAAAAAGTATGCAGGAGAATTAGCCATCTATTTTACCCTTCTGTAATAATTTAGTTTTGATCTTTCCAACTGGTCAGGGTGAAAGATATGAATTAAATCAGATAATACTTTCTGAGGGGCTGCTGCAGAACCTTCCCAAAAACAATTTACATCATAGAAATAACTGTAGACTTGATCATTCTTGAATGACTCCAACATTTTAAAGTTTTCATTCATATTCAGTATTTCTTGATTAGAATTCGCAGCTACATTAATCCAATAGTCTGTTGATCGATTCGAGATGATAACTTTTTCCAAACTCAAGTTTAAACTCCCCGTTCCATTAGAAGAACTATATACATAGTTGACATTTGCATCATCAAGCATTTGAGCCATATAACTGTCTCCGCCGGGAACATTAAAAATATCACCATAGATTGTACCCACCAATACTGTAGGAGAACTCGGTGCATTTCTTATAAATTTCGCAATGTTTAAATACTCCATCTTAATCTTGTCGAATATTTCCGTAGATCTCTTCTCTTCTCTAAATAAAAGTCCGAAAACTTTTAACCACTCTGCTCTACCTAAAGGATGAGTTTCTTTCCAATCATAATTCACCATTGAGCTAACCCCCATCTGTTTAAGCTTTTTCAAAATTGGAACATCTAATTTAAAGCCTGAATACATTATTAAGTCAGGATTGTTTGAAAGATAAAGCTCTGGATCAGCTTGTCCCAATTCTCCAAAATCAATCCACTCTGAAGCTCCTATTGTATCACACAAATACTTTGAATCCGAAACTCCCAGTATGTGTTCTTCAAGTCCCAACTCTCTAATCATACCAACGTGAGTAGAAGACAATGCGGCGATCTTTTCAATTTCTGACTTGAGCTTTATAAATCTCTTTGGTACATATTCTCCAATTCCATATTGATAAAGTACACTATCAATATCTGGATCTATAATATCAACTTGAACAAATGATTCGTGTTCAATAATTCTAAATGCTTGCGCATAGTCATTCACTATTGTATCCCCCACATAAATCATTGTATCTTTCGAAACTTCATCTAATCGATCTGTACCTCTACAGCCGATAATAACGAGTCCCAAGATTAAAAAAAGTAATAAGCGCATGACATTTATTTTGGCAAAAATGGGCAAAATTAGACCTATCCACAAATTCCTTAAAAAAATACTTAACTTTGTCTCACGTTTATGGTAACTAGTCAACGGACTATTTTAAAAAGGAATCTTGTGAAAATCAAGAACTGTATCTGCAGCTGTAAGCTCTGAAGTTCTTTTCAAAATGCCACTGCTGGTAAATTACTAGTGGGAAGGTGAATAGAATATGGAGTAAGTCAGAATACTTGCCAAAAACGCGTTTAAGGAGACTTCAGATTAAAGTCCGACTTATCATTTCTTGTAATTTCATTTCACAGGTGAAATCAGCATTTGATATTTCTTTCTAGGGGTAATTACCTCGCTGCAGTCTTCATTTTTTTAATTTATGATTAACTCATTTAACGCACAAAAAAATGAAGCAAATTTTATTTTTGGCAGGAGCGCTTCTTGTCACGACATCAATTCAAGCGCAGACAACGGTGAATTTTGAAGACCTCACCCTTCCTCAAGCAGATACCTTTTATACTGGTGAGGATAATACTGGTCAGTTCATTTCGCATGACGTAATATTTGAAAATGATTACGAAACGACTCAATGGGGATACTCCTGGGGAGGCTTTGCCTATTCAAATATGACAGATGATCAAAATGGTGGATTTAACAATCAGTATAGCTCATTTGCAGGTTCTGGAGCTAACGCTTCAGAAAATTATGCAATCTATTATAACGCTGATACATTAATCCTTCCTGGCATAGGTGCTAGCTTTGGAAATGTTTCCATTACGAACACAGCATATGCTGGAATTTCAATGCGTGATGGTGATCAGTTCGCAAAACAATTTGGAAACACTAATGGCGCTAATGGACAACCCGATGGAACCAATGGAGAAGACTATTTTTACGTAACGATTTATGGTTGGACTCAACAAGATTTATTAGTTGATTCGACTCAAATCTATCTTGCAGATTTCCGTTTCGCGGATAATAATCAAGATTATATTCTAAAAGATTGGGCAGATTTTGATCTTTCAATGCTTGATGGTTCGAAATACCTAACATTCAAGTTTTATTCTTCAGATATGGGAGATTTTGGTATTAACACACCTTTATATTTCGCAATGGACAATCTGGAATATTCAGAATA
>CBFHXS010000059.1:2627-4121 GCA_965659845.1 Brumimicrobium sp. | reverse complement strand
TTATTCTTCAGATATGGGAGATTTTGGTATTAACACACCTTTATATTTCGCAATGGACAATCTGGAATATTCAGAATACATTAATAACCTTAATTCACAAGAGGAGGAAATAATCTCAATATATCCAAATCCAGCAAATGATTATATCAGAATCAAATCTTATAATGGATCATATGTAATCTTATCAAATCTTGGAGAGGTAATTAAAGAAGGAACAACAGACCAAGGTCCAATCGACATTTCATCGTTCACACCAGGTTTATATTTCGTGACGAATTCGGAACGTTCAATTACTGAGAAATTTATCATTCGATAATTATGCACAGCACGGTTAGCAAATATTTGCACTGGTCTTTTGACATAACTTGTCAAGGAATTCTGCAATTCTGTGGTTTTTGCTTGCTGTGCTTTTTTTCGATCAACGCTCTAGGACAAGTTGACACTACCAAATTTGAAGAAGTAGTGGTGATTGGAAAACATCAAAAAATTGAAGAACATAAGAATTATTCACGCGACGAAATTGAAGATTTTGCACCAACAGACTTAGGTGTTTTATTGAAAAGAGTTGCAGGCGCAACGATTGCAGATTACGGAGGTATCGGAAGTATGAAAACCATGTCCATCAGGGGTATGGGAAGTACTCACTCTGGTTTATTAGTCAATGGCTACCCGCAATCTAACGCACAAAATAGTCAAATCGACTTTGGAAATATTCAAGTTGAAAACATTGAAAATATTACCGTTCAATTGAGCCCATCAAACAGTGTAGCAGCTCCTGTTTCTTCACAAATGCAAGGAAATTTTGTTTCTATAGAAACGTTTGAGCAATCTTTTACAAATCAACGTCTTTCTTTCCGTGGCGCATCAACTCTTGGCAGTTTCGGAAGACAGGAAATCTCAACTAATCTAAAAGTAGGAAGTCAAACTTCGTTCTTGAGTTTTTCAGGAAACGCACGTTCATATGACGGAGATTTCAATTACAAATTACCCTATAGTTTAGAAGGTAAAAGTCGCAAAAGGTCGAATAATGAAATGTCCAGCTACTTACTTTCTATTGGAGCGGGTAAAAAATGGAAATCTAGAGCGAGTTTTAATCACAGAATACGATTATTTGCAGACCTTAATCGCGTCGACAGATCTCTTCCTGGAGCTATTATTCTTTATAACTCTCCCTCAAAGGAAAGTCTGTTAACGGAAAACAAACAAGTGGGAGGAGATTATTCTCTCTTCAGCAAACGATTAAACTTAAGATCATTTGTGAATATCAGCTCGAAAAGTTTGCGCTACTATGACCCAGAATATTTCAACACTGATGGATTTATTGACAACAGATACTTTAATAATACTTATCAATCAGGAGTAAATTCAGAAGTCAAATTCAATGCAGTCAATCTTCTTATTGGTAATGATATTCGCTTTGACAATCTAATGAGTTCAAGAGATCTCGGCTCACCGCAGAGATTATCAAACGTAGGTATGTTAGGTAGCAAAATA
>CBFHXS010000059.1:0-2527 GCA_965659845.1 Brumimicrobium sp. | reverse complement strand
ATGTGGTATAAACATACATCTCGAGCTCCTTCCTTTAATGAACTTTATTATTCTCAAATTGGAAATACATCACTTATTCCTGAGGAGAGTCAACAAGGTAATGCAGGGTACATGTACCTCTTTGAGAAGAAAAAATTATCAGGTTCTATTTCTGGTAATATCTTCCTAAATCGAATTTCAAATAAAATCGTCGCCTTGCCAACTCAAAATTTATTTGTTTGGTCGATACAAAATGTTGGAAAAGTATTAAGCTATGGTAAAGATCTCTCACTAGCTTTGAATATTAAGTTCAGCGAAAAATATGATTTGGACATTACTACAACGACAACTTATCAGTCTGTAACAGACCGATCCTCCGAAGAGAACCCGAGCTATAAGCATCAAATTGCTAATACGCCAGTATGGACAAACACAAGTGATCTTCAGTTAAATCTGCAAAAAATCAGTATTGGATTCTCGTCTCTTTACATGGGAGAAAGGTATTCATTGAATGAAAATATAGCAATGAATGAACTAGATTCATACTTAGTGTTTGGTGCAAACTTATCCTACGCTTTAACAATTAAGAACAAACATAAACTTCTATTTCAAGCAGGAATTCAAAACGCTTTAAATACTCAGTATTATCATATCAACTATTATATAATGCCTGGCAGAAATTACTTCTTTAAACTCGCTTATGAGATATAGCTTATTTTTCATACTTACTTTGCTAATCATTTCTTGTAATAAAGATCCTGATGAAACTAATCCTGTTTCTTCTGAGTCAAATTTCAGTAATGGAATATTAGTATTAAATGAAGGGCTATTTCAACAAAACAACTCTACTCTTTCTTGGATTGATTTAGCTTCAAACGAAGTTACCAATCAAGTCTTTTTAGCTCAGAACAATAGACCTCTTGGAGATACTGGAAATGACATGGGTCGATATGGAAACAAAGTATATATTGTTGTCAACACCTCCAGTACAATTGAAGTTATTGATAGAAGCTCTTTAAAAAGTATAAAACAAATTAACTTGCAGCTAAATAATCAAGGTCAACAACCAAGAACCATAGATTTCTTCAATGGTAAAGCTTATATCTCGAGTTATGATGGTTACATAAATGTTTTAGATACCACAAGTCTGACTATCGTCAATCGAATAGAAGTTGGTTCAAATCCAGAAGGTGTAACCATTAACAATGGATACCTTTATGCTTCTAATTCTGGAGGTTTAAGCTTTCCAGATGTTGACTCAACTGTTTTCCAAATAGATCTAAACACCAATCAAGTCATAGATACGTTTGTGGTAGGAAACAATCCAGGAGACATCGATTCGGATCTACAAGGTGATATATATGTTGTAAAGCGCGGCGATTACAGCTCTAATGATCCTTCAGAATTAATAAGAATAAGCAATGATGGCTCGATAACTAATACAGGTATAAATGCGTCTTCCATCACAAAACATCAAGATTACCTTTATATCTCCTACTACAATTATGATAATGGAGAAAGTCAAGTATTGGTTTACGACATGCTTCAAGAATCGATTCTCACAAGCAACCTCATTGAGGCATCATTAGTTCAGACTCTATATGGCGCCTTACCCACCGAACATGGTTCTATTTATGCCCTTGACGCGATGAATTTTACTAACTCTGGATATATCCGTGAATTTAGTTCAACTGGAAGTTTGATACAGTCTTTCCATGTAGGCTTAAATCCAACGAAACTTTTAATCTATGATTAGATTTTCTCTGTTATTTATACTGACAACGCATTTTGGATTCGCCCAAAGCTATGCCCCAGCGGCAGGAGAAGCTGGGAGCACAGCAATTCATTTTACAGACACTAGGTTTGCTAGTTGGGCTGCACAAATCGAAGTTGACCGTGGATTTGTAAATATTGAAGATACTACCATCGAAGCACTAGGTGATAATCGTGCAAGTTTTGGAGATCCTTCCCTTGCGCTAGGAGCAGCTACTTCTGATCCAGCTGATGTTGTTTCCTTGGGGGATAAAGGAGTTGCAACATTGATTTTTGATCGTCCTATTTTCAATGGTTCAGGACCTGATTTCGCTATATTTGAGAATAGTTTCTCAGATACCTATTTAGAGTTTGCTCATGTTGAAGTTAGTTCCAATGGAGAAGATTTTGTTAGATTCCCTTCTCATAGTGAAGTGCAGGATGAAGTACAAATTCATGGGTTCGGAATGACTGACCCTAGAATGATCAATAACCTTGCGGGAAAATATAGAGGTGGATACGGTACACCTTTCGATCTGGAAGAGCTATTTGATAGTGCACAAATAGACATTAACAATATAACACATATCAGAATAATAGATGTGGTTGGAAGTATTGGAGACTCTGCCACATTTGATTCTTTCGGTAATAAAATTAACGAACCCTTTTCTACTCCATACGAAAGCGGAGGTTTTGATCTCGAAGCCGTTGGAGTAATTAATCAAGTACTATCAACTGATGAGGAGAAACTAAAAAATAGTATTTCAATATACCCTAACCCAACTAATTCTTCATT
>CBFHXS010000058.1:0-15971 GCA_965659845.1 Brumimicrobium sp. | reverse complement strand
TCTGTCCTACTCCAAACAATGAATAGCACAAGAATAAAAATATTAATTTCATGATTGAAGCATAAGTTGAGATTTAGATAATGAGCAGTTTCATTTAACCGACATTTGTATTTGTAAATATCTTGAACCATATTTAGACTCATCGATTGTTTTGTTTTAATCTGATCCATTATATCAATAGAATCAAAATAAGCATAAACTTTGTTGTTAATAGAGTTTAAGTAGTTCTGATGATAAACATCAAAATTTTCTATCATTCTATTATAATCACCATCACCTTCAAACCTTCTCCCAAATAGCTTCGATAGCTCCAGCTTATTAACTCCTCTTTCAATACACTTTGGTAGAAGTCTATAAAACTCATCTTTATAATCCATAAAACTAGCTAACGTTGTAGCTTGGAGTAATTCTCTTACGAGTGGGGTGTCAAATTCATCAAATGCTTTTTCATAATAGTGCAGTGCGGCATCTAAATCATTATTTACAATTTCTTTTTCTGCCTTACGGATCAAGTTAAAATATCCTTCTGCTTTACTTTGTGCTAACACAGAAATAGAGCAAAGAATCATTAGAATGGTAAGTGTTTTTCTCATAATAAACTTCTCAATTTTTCTCTACTCATCTCGAACTATGTAAAAGCTCCGATCCATCTATCCCCCATTGTTTCATGGCAAAATCCACTTCTTCCTGCATTAGATTTGGAAAATCATAAACGAATACTGAAAGTGGAATAATTAAATAATCTTTATTGAGATTACCCATATGTATTTCTTTGCTTATTAAAGCTATTGTTTCTGGATTTAGAACTAGTTCTGGATCTGTCTGTAAAACATGAGTAAATGTCGCTCTAAACCCTGATTCTATTGTGTTTCGATCCTTTTTCTTTTTGTATAATGAATCAACATTCACGAATCCTTGATACTCTATTAATTCAATAATTGTATTTTAGTTATTTTTAAATATTTGCCCTCGTTTTACACTATCCTTCATTTCATTTCGATCAGAGGTTTCAATTTCTTCAAAGAGCGTCAACACCTCATCCTTTCCCAAGCTCTCTTGAGAAAAAGAAATGGTCATCACAGTTAAACAACAAAAAACGGTTAAAACTTGTATCATTTGAAGCTTTCTATTTATTTTAGTATTGATCGATTGGGATATTCTGCTGTTTTAAATCATTTTTTTGCCTTTCAATTCTATTAAAACCAGATTCTTCAGTAACAAGGAAATATATCCAGTCTCCAGAAAACTTAACATTCTCGACATGAGGAGGTATAACTAAACCCTTTAAATGCGATAGTGCTTCTTCTCTAAAGTTGACAGAATAAAAATGATAGCCACTCATATCTCGTGTAGATAAATAAATTCGCTCAGTTTGTGGATCATTGTAAATAGCATTAACCGAGAAACAAATATTGGAGTCCAAGGAGAATCCTTTACTCAGTTCGACATGATCATAATCGTATGATTTCACCCTATTTTGAAATAAATCAATCAATACAATTTTGTCGTTCATGCCAAAAGCATAGCACTTTATAGGTTGATCGAAAAACATCTTGTACCAACCCACCTCCTCCATAATTTCATTTGTATGAGCCAACTGGGTCATACTGCCATCCCAAACACCGTTCTCGATAAAGTTTTCTTGTAAAGTTGTCGCAGCATAATACATACCGATGATTTTATTTCGTTGAGTCAATAAATGCTTAAACTTTACTGTATCAAAAGAGGTATATACCAATTCACGTTGTTGATTTTTCCATTTCTCCAATGAATACTTCATTTTAAACCGTGATTTGACCTGTCTGAATATCTGGTCATTACTTTTAACCACTACCGGTTCTATGTGGTTTTCATAATCTTTGAGGGAAATAGGTTTTAACAATTGAACTTTTTGATCTTCAATGAAAATTTGATACGATGAATCATCTGAAAGAACGTGGAAGTTATCCATTGCATCATATTGTAAAGCACGCGCTTTAAATTGGAGATGAGTTGTTTCTATAATCTCTGATCCTATGAATAATTCTAGCTTGTAGAGTCTGTTTTTTTTAATCAATAAAAGGGTGTATTCTTTTAATGGATAGTAATCAATGATATAGCTGTTCTCTTGATCATAATACTCCTTTAACCTTTTTGAGGTTATTATTACTTCATCATATTCCTGAGTTTTAAATGTGAATACAATAAATATAAATTGAGAACTATCTACAAGGTCTTGATCTTTAACAATGTATGTAACCGACTCGTATACTGAATTAGTAAATACAATAGTATCACTTTTCTCAACTGAAAGACTTACATACCCATTGCTATTGTATTGTTCTTTTTGATTATTTTTCTGTATGGTTGTACCGGGTACCACCCGTCCTTTCTCGTTAGTTAGCACAAATGTTAACTCCTGAGAAAAAACATAATTACCAAAGCTCAAGAGTGCCCAAAACAAAAATGTCAAGAGCCGAATTTTCGATATGTCAAAACTCTTAATTAACCTCCCCATACCGTTCAATAAATTCCTTTTTCGACCTACATTCAGTTTTCTTAAAAATATTCGATGCATGTTTTGATGCAGTTCTTTCCGCAATGTATAGTTGTTCACTGATTTCTCGATACGTCAGGTTTTTAAGCATAAGCATGGCTACCTCAGTTTCTTTATCCGTCAAAGAGTCTTCTATAGCTTGAATGACCTCTTCTTTTGATTGATTTTCCTCATAGAAATATCCCATATCCAGGAGCGCATTGTACTCCATCCTATTTTGATAGATCAACCCTTTCACAAAAGCAGCGACAGCTAAAACAAAACTTATATTAACTAACCCTGTATTTAAGGACTGATAATCACCAACAGCTACTACGATCGGCATCGTCGCCATGAAGGTAATACCTAAGTAACTAGACACCATTAAAAAACGGTGATGTGCTTGATAATCTTTTTGGTCATTTGTTTTATTCATGATAAAACGCACCGTTCGTACGCAGAAAAATAGCGCAATAATTACAGGAAAAACAATGAACGTATATTTGGATAATATCACATTTTCAGTCAACAGGTAGGTGAAGACAAAGCCTATCAAAAACGACCCCGTAAGACTCATTAACAGTATTTTTGGATTGAAGAATTTATCTTTTTCGATGTTCAATTCTTTAACCAGGTAATAGAAATAATAGGTCGCTAACCCAATGCCGCTTCCGTAAGCTAGTATGTTTTGTACTAAAAATGGAATAGGATAAAGATCATCAGGTAGCAAACCACTTGCTAGGTTATAGAAAATAAAGAATAGAGTAAGCACGAAAAACCTTGTTCTCGTTTTGTCTTTTGGACGTGACAAACAGTAAGCCAGTAAGACAAGAAGGAATAGTATTTCTATTCCTAAAAAAACAAAGGTGATCATATGTAGTTGAGTACCAAACATACAATCACTTCGCTACTACTGATATAAAAAAAACCACTAATACTTTATTCATCCTCATCAATTTAGTTTATCCATATAAACTAAGCAGTCTCTCTCTCTAGCAGGTTTCGGTATCGGCATTTAAAGACAAAAACCAAAAAAACCTCATTGTAGCATGTAAAATCCAGGATAATCAGTCATCGTTTGGCTAAGCATGAAAAATTAATCTGATTTAGTTTGACTAATATAAGTGTATATTTTAGAATATCAAGACTGTCGCAAACATTATTTATATTTATCTTTATAAAATAGTAGTTAATCGATTAAAAAAGCACACTGGTAAACTTATCCTGTATAAAATGTACAAAATGCGACATTCAAAAACACTCTATCCGGCTCAGAAATGTCTTCTTTGAATTTAGCGGTTACTTCATCAAAAACTCCTATCTTTCGATTTCTAATTACAAAATGACTTTATCGTGATCTTAGGAATTGAATGGAATGTATCTTCACAACTTATTGATGGATGGAACACACCAAATCTGTACGGTCTTCTTTTCGTTACAGGACTGATTATTGGGTTCTATGTTATCAAAAAAATGTTCAAAAAAGAAGGTGTTCCAGAGGCGTGGCTCGACAAACTACTGATCTATGTTGTTATAGCAACGATTGTTGGTGCGCGTCTTGGACATGTATTCTTTTATGATTGGCATTTATATAAAGAAAACCCAATTGATATCTTCAAGGTTTGGGAAGGAGGACTGGCCAGTCATGGTGGTGCAATTGCTATTTTAATCGCACTATTCATTTACAGTAAATATGTGACAAAGAAGAATATGTTTTGGATTCTCGACAGAATTGTTGCACCAATTGCGATTGCGGGTTGTTTTATTCGCTTAGGAAATTTAGTGAATCACGAGATAATTGGTCAACCAACTGATCTTCCATGGGGCTTCAAATTTATGCAAGAAAGTTATACTAACATGGTCATGGTAGATGGAGAAATGCAACACGTTTACCGTCACCCTGCCCAACTTTATGAAGCAATTGGATATTTGATTAGCTTCTTTGTTTTACATCGATTCTATTGGAAAACAACAATGAAAGAGAAGAAAGGAATGATCTTCGGCTTCTTCTTAATCTTTATCTTCGGATGGCGATTCATCGTTGAGTTTGTCAAGGTTGGACAGGCTGATCGAGATGCTGGAATGATAATTAACACCGGTCAGTGGCTGAGTGTTCCTTTCGTTCTTGCGGGTATCATAATCATATTCCTCGCAAGTAAGAAAATGTTTCAAAAGAGCAACTAGTTTCACCCTTAATTTAATACAATGAGCAATAGAGTAACTGAGTTATTTGGTATTGATTATCCAGTAATCCAAGCAGGTATGATTTGGTGTTCAGGCTGGGAATTAGCTTCTGCTGTTTCGAATGCTGGCGGACTCGGAATCATTGGTTCTGGAAGTATGTATCCAGAAGTGCTTGATGAACATGTACGCAAGTGTAAGGCAGCAACGGACAAACCTTTTGCTGTTAACTTACCGATGATTTATCCTGATATAGATAAACATATTGAGACGGTGATCAAACACGAAGTACCAATCGTGTTCTCTTCAGCGGGGAGTCCAAAAACATGGACAAAACATCTACAAGATCACGGAA
Organism: Brumimicrobium sp.; assembly: GCA_965659845.1. Classification (GTDB taxonomy): domain Bacteria; phylum Bacteroidota; class Bacteroidia; order Flavobacteriales_D; family Crocinitomicaceae; genus Brumimicrobium. The sequence goes on along the minus strand of CBFHXS010000058.1, from coordinate 10,920 downwards.
TAAAAGTAGTTCATGTTGTTTCCAGCGTGAAATTCGCTAAGAAATCTGAAGAAGCTGGTGTTGATGCAGTAGTTGCAGAAGGATTCGAAGCAGGAGGACATAACGGAATTGATGAAACGACAACATTTTGTTTGATTCCGATGGTTGCAGACGCTGTTAACATTCCAGTAATTGCTGCAGGTGGAATTGGAGATGGCAGAGGAATGTTAGCCGCTATCAACCTAGGTGCGGATGCCGTTCAAATTGGAAGTCGATTTGTAGCCTCTGAAGAGTCTTCAGCTCATATCAATTTCAAAAATACTGTAGTAGAAACACAAGAAGGAGGCACTAAATTAACATTGAAAGAAATTACACCCGTTCGATTGATCAAAAACGCATTTTTCGATCAGGTTGCAGAGGCCTATCGTAATGGAAGTAAAGTAGACGAACTTAAGGAACTTTTGGGTCGAGGTCGGGCCAAGAAAGGTATGTTCGAAGGAGATCTTGTAGAAGGGGAATTAGAGATAGGTCAGGTCTCGGGCTTAATCAACGATATAAAACCGGCAGCGCACATTTTGAATAAAATTATAACTGACTTCAAGATAGAACTAAAGGCTCAAAATTCTGATAATAAATACAAATTTTAATGATTGAATTTGAACGATTCACGCTCTCCAACGGACTGAGGGTTTTATTTCATAAAGACATAGCTACTCCCATGGCCGTTGTGAATACCTTATATGATGTGGGCGCCAGAGATGAAGATGAATCCAGAACTGGTTTTGCTCACCTCTTTGAACATTTGATGTTTGGAGGCTCTGTCAACATTCCTAATTTCGATGGTCCACTTCAAAAAGCGGGAGGCCAGAATAATGCTTTTACCAGCAATGATATGACCAACTATTATAATATCGTTCCTGCAGAAAACTTAGAGACTGCCCTTTGGTTAGAAAGTGACAGAATGCTTTCTTTAGCCTTTACAGAGAAAAGCTTAGAAGTTCAAAGAAGTGTTGTTATAGAAGAATTTAAACAACGCTATTTAAATCAGCCCTATGGAGACATGTGGTTAGAGTTTAGACCATTGGCATACGAGAAACATCCTTACAAATGGGCAACGATAGGAAAGGATATCAGTCACATAGAGGAAGCTACAATGAAAGAAGTAAAAGACTTTTTTCATCGTTTTTACCACCCAAGAAATGCAATACTATGTATTTCAGGAAATTTTGAGTTAGCATACATTAAAGAAGTCGTTACCAAATGGTACGGCGACATACCTTCTCGAAAAGTTTACAAAAGAGACCTTCCTGAAGAACCTCATCAGACTACTTACAAAGAGAAAACCATAGAAAGAGATGTTCCTTCTGATGCTTTTTATCTAGGTTTCAAAATGCCCGGTAGAAATAAGGAACATTATCATACGGCAGATCTGATATCTGATATCCTAGGCAGAGGAAAGTCTTCTCGACTCTATAAAAAGTTGAAGAAAGAAAAAGAACTAGTTTCAGAGATTAATGCTTATGTGATGGGATCTTTCGATACTGGATTATTAATGATTAGCGGAAAACCATCTGACGGAGTGGATGTTTCGCAAGTTGAAAAGGAAATCCACCTCGTTCTTGAAGGTTTAATGAACGATATCATCGAAAAAGATGAGCTAGAAAAAATCATCAATAAAGTAAAAACAACGAAAGTTTTTTCAGAACAAGGAGTACTCCAAAAGAGTATTGGCCTATGTCTTCACGAACTATTGGGAGACGCAAATAACATGAATCTCGAAACAGAAGCATACGAAAAGATCACTCCGAGAGAAATAAAAGAACAGTCTCAGTTGATTCTCAAAAAAACGAATTGTACTCGATTAACTATAAAAGCAAAAAACAATGGATAGAACAGAAGCTCCGAAAATCAGAGATGTGAAGTCCATTTCAATTTTACCTCCTAAGGAATATTCTCTAAAAAGTGGAGGAAAGCTATATCACTTGTCTGAAATAGATGATGACGCTGTAAAGATCGATTTGATTTTCGGTGCGGGAAGCAGCAGGCACAACAAGCTTGTTAGTCAGTTGACTAGCGACCTTCTCTTTTCAGGTACCGCTCAAAAAACAAGTGATGCCATTGAAGAATCTATCGATAGACTAGGTGGCTTTACAAATATAGAGGTCAACGCTGATGACTGTGTAATCAGTGTATTAGGACTGAAGGAGCATATTCTTCAAATACTCGAAATTGTTACGGATGCGATAGAGCACGTTGAATTCAACGAACGCGAATTCAAACAAACATTGGCTTTTCAAAAGCAAAAATTCAACGTTAGCATGGAAAAAGTTAGCACCTTGGCGAGACGGGAGTTTATCTCAGCCGTTTTTCCATCAAGTCCATACGGTGAACTGACAAATGAATCAGATTTTGGACAATTGAACAAAAATGATTTATCTGCATTCCATAAAGAACATTACCTCAAGTCACTACAAAAAGTAGCTGTGGTAGGAAATGTAAGTGAAGTCATGATTAAAAAAATGATAGACTTAACGTCAAATTTCGGATATCAAAACAGAGGAAATGACAGCTATAGTTTTGACTATAAGTCTAAAGAAATTGACAAGAAGAAAGAAGGGTCGCTTCAAACAGCAATTCGAATTGGACGTATCTTATTCAATAAAAATCACGAGGACTTTATAGACTTTAATGTGCTGAATACAATTTTGGGAGGTTATTTTGGATCGCGTTTAATGTCATCAATTCGGGAAGAAAAAGGATACACATACGGCATAGGTTCTGGAGTAGCACAATTAATGGAAACAGGTTACTTTTTTATTTCGACTGAAGTTGGTGAAAAGTACAGAGAGCTTACCATTTCTGCAATCAAGGAAGAAATTGAGCGCCTTCAAAACGAATTAGTTTCAGAAGAGGAGTTAAGTCTTGTTAAGAACTATATCACTGGACAATTACTTAAAAACGCAGATGGACCTTTTGCTCAAATGGATCGTTTTCTTTCCGTCGAAAAATACGGGAAAGACCTTTCGTATTACAACGAATTTCTTGACCAACTCAACTTAATAACTCCAAAACGAATTCAAGAACTTGCTAATTCTTACTTAAACTGGGAGGATTTAATCATTGTGAAAGCCGGATAATTACTTTAAAAAAAGCAACTTAAGAGATCCTTCAACGTTATAATAAAGCATCAAAACCTTCGTTTCTACACCATGTTAATACGCTTTAAACATATCATACTAACCCTAATTGTTTTCACAACAAGTTTCTCCTTACGTGCTACGCACGCCATGGGAGGAGAAATAACTTGGGAGTGTCAGGGTGGAGGTGACTATGTTTTTGAACTAGTATTTTACAGGGATTGTAATGGATTTGAAGTAAACACAACGTTTGAAGAATTGCGTGTTTGGGGTCACCCAACAGTTAGCATTATCGAAGTAGACTTTATTGATAGAATAGATATTTCACCTGCATGCACTGCAGCCGGAGGGGTCTTGCCTTACGACTGTGGTACGGGAGTTGGAGGAGGAAATGGAGTCGGAGCAACAGAAAAAATAACCTATCGAAGCGATCCAATCTCTCTAGCTGGGGCTCCTCCATCAGACGGCTGGCATTTTACATACGAGAACTTTTCTCGAAGTGGAAACCTAACAAATATTTCTAACCCTACTACATACGGAATCACTTTAACTGCATCAATGTTTCCAATTCCAGGCTCAACAGGTGGATGTATAGATAACTCTCCAAACTTCCTTCAATCGCCATACTTGGTTAGTTGCGCTGGACAACCGTACAGCCATAATCCGCATGCGGTAGATCAAGATTTAGATTCACTACACTTTGAGTGGGGTACTCCATTGGATTATTTTCCATCTGGAAGCTTTAACCCACCTGTTAATCCCGCGCCAGTCCCTTTCGAACCAGGATTCAGTTTCAATAACCCAACGCCGGATGCAAGTTTTAACCCCGCAAATACACCTGCTAGTTTAGATCCAAATGACGGCGCAATAGAATTCACTAGCTTCACTCAAGGTAATTTTGCAACAAAAGTACTGGTATCTTCTTATCGCCAAGGAGTGAAGATCGCAGAAGTTGAGAGAGAAGTTCAGCTTATCGTTTCGAATTGCACTGGAACGAACAATCAACCTACTGTCGCAGCCCCATTCAACAACAACACCTCTTTTGATACTACAATTTTCGCCGGAGATCTTATCAATTTTAATATGAGTTCGACAGACATTGAAACGCTTCAGGACGGAACTCCTCAAACAAATACGATCAGTTCAACAGGACTTGCATATGGAACGAACTTTACGGACCCAAATAATGGTTGTGGAACAACTCCTTGCGCCACTTTGAATACAGCTCCTGTTGCATCAGGTTTCAATGGCACCTCTATTCAAATGAACTGGCAAACAGATTGTGATCATCTTATCGGAGCAGATGGAACAATCCAAAATGAAGTTCCCTATGTTTTCGTATTCAAAATTCAAGATGATTATTGCCCTACTCCAAGTGTTAGGTATGCTACAGTAACGATTAATGTCAAAAACAGAACCGTACTGCCGGCTCCAGAGATCACATGCATAACAACTGATGAAAATGAAAACGTTACTGTGAATTGGAATATAGTGAATGATCCCGGTAATGATTTTCAGAGCTATGAAGTATTCTCAATCAACGGCGGTAGTTTAGGAGTTATAAACAATATCAACACAAATTCTTTCACTATTAATGGTGCAGGTGGATCTTTACAAGACTATTTCGTTGCTACTAATTCTGGTTGTGGGGGAAATACACCTCGGTATTCTGATACGATTTCCAATCTCTTTTTGACATTAAACAATCCTGGAAATGGAGAAGCTTTGCTCAGTTGGAACGACCCTTATGACACTCAACTAAGTTCATTCAATGACTATTATCATATTTATCAAGAATACCCCATTGGAACTTGGACTTTGATAGATTCCGTTCCTTACGGAACAACAAACTACTCTGATACAATTACGATCTGTGATGCTTTCATCAACTACCGCATTGTACTCCCTACTTCTAATTGTGATTATGAAAGTAACATAGAAGGTGATGACTTTGAAGACATGATTGTGCCAGACATTCCAAATATCAACTCCGTATCTATTGATACGAGTAACAGCGAAGTAACTATCATATGGAACGAAAACGATCAACCAGATACTTATGGCTATGTGGTTTATCAGACAGATCAGAATGGAAATTTAGTAGAAATTGATACAGTTTGGGGAGTGGGAAGCACTACATATTCTCATATCACTAACGTTAATAACGGACCTATTCAGTATTCGATCGCAGCATTTGATTCATGTTTCACAACGAATATTCCACCAACCTATCAAACCTCTGCGAAGGCACCTCCACATACCACTAACTATCTTACTGCAGAATTAAATATCTGCGAACGAGTGATAGATTTGAGCTGGACTGGCTATGCTGGTTTTACGTCAATTGACAATCACGAAGTTTACATAAATTTAAATGGCACTGGTTGGGGCATTCATGGAACAACACAAAACAATCAATATCAGGTTCCTATCAACTTAGGTGACGAGGCAATTATCGCTATTAAAACCTACTCATCTTTAACAGGTATTTTCTCATTTTCTAATGTCGATACAATATCTTTCGCTGATGCGGGAGGACCTTCCTACTCTTATTTGAGTGTAGCCACTGTTGAAAACAATACTGCGATAATCAAACATAGAGTTGCTCTAGATGGAGGAGCTGAAGAGGTAAAACTTGAACGTTTTGATCCTGCCATAAATGCGTATGAAGAAATTGATGTGTTACCAGTAAATACCTCCTCCGAAATTATTTTCACGGATGAAGAAGCTGAAGTAAACAGAAGGGCATATTCCTATAGAACGGAAGTCATTGATACCTGCGGGCAATCTTTTGGTTATTCTAATCTAGGAACAACAGTATTTTTAGAAGTGCAAACGGATCAAGAGAATGAGGCTCATGTTCTCAACTGGACGGCATATGAAGATTTTGAAGGCAATCTACAAGCATATCGAGTATACCGATCACTTGACGGGAATTTTGATCCCTCTCCTATTGCCACACTAGCCCCTAGCAGGAGGAGTTATACTGACACCGTCAGTCTATATGGTGACTTTGAAGACGGAAAGATATGTTATATCGTCACAGCAGTTGAAGGCAGCAACTTATTAGGAATTCGAGAAGTAAGTTACAGTAATGAAGCATGTGGAATTATAGCTCCGACGATCTTCATTCCTAACGCTTTTTCTGTAGGAGGTCGAAATCCAATTTTCAAACCTGAGACAAGACAGCATAGCATTGAGGACTATTCATTCGAAATTTTTGATAGATATGGTCGCACCATTTTCGAAACAAATGATCCGGATGAAGGATGGAACGGGAGATTAAAAACTACTTCCAGAGTGGCTAGAGAAGGAGTTTACATTTATCGATTATCCCTTAGAACTGGTGAAGGTATTGAAGTTTTAAAACACGGACACGTCACTTTACTCGATTACAGAGGAATAGAATGACCAACCTTGAATTTCACCAATTTTTTCATCCATTTTGCAGATAAATTAAATTACTTTTGTCCTCACAAATGAGCGAAGTAGAACAAGACATGTCTTTCCTCGATCACCTCGAGGAGCTGCGATGGAGAATCGTTAAATCGGTAATTGCTATTCTTGTATTAGCTGTAGCAATGTGGTTTGTCAAAGAATGGGTTATCAACAACATATTTCTTTCCATGACAAAACCTACATTCATTTCTTTCTCTTACATGTGTGAATACTTGAATATTTGTATTGGAGAGATTCCGATAAAATTTCAGTCAAATAAAGTAGGAGCTCAATTTTCTTACGCACTATTAATGTCTTTTGTTGGTGGATTTATCTTGGCCTTCCCTTTCGTATTCCACCAATTGTGGGGATTTGTGAAGCCGGGATTAAAGCAAAATGAGAAGAGCGCTGTGCGCGGCATTACCTTCTTTGTTACAATCTTATTTTTTATAGGAGTTGTTTTCGGGTATTTAGTTGTAGCGCCTTTATGTATTCAATTTTTCGGCTACTTCTCCCTCTCTGAAGAGTTTGAGAATATTTGGATGATCGGCTCATTTATGTCACTAATCATTTCGAGTGTAATTTTTACTGGATTATTATTTTTACTGCCCGTTATCGTATTTATCCTATCAAAGATTGGTATCGTAACACCTTCCTTTTTAAGGAAGTACAGAAAACATTCAATTGTTGGGGTTTTAATACTATCGGCCTTAATCACTCCGCCAGATTTTATAAGCCAAGTCATTGTTTCTGTGCCGATTATAATTCTTTATGAAATTGGAATATTGGTAAGTGCAAGAGTGGAAAGAAAGCGTAAAAGAGATCAACGTAAATAACTTTTGACAATTTTTATTCCTAACTCATTCTTTCTATATCCAGAATCGCTAAATTAGTATCGATGAGATTTATCCTCGCTATACTATTACTTACTTGTCTGACATCCTATGGTCAGAAAACTGGAGTTTCAGGAACAGTTACTGATGCCATTTCTGGCGAACCTATACCTTTTGCAAGTGTGTTTTTTCAAAACTCAAAGATCGGTGTAGAAACAGATCTTGACGGTTACTATGAGATTTCTTCTTATTACGCAACAGACTCTTTAGTTGTGAGATTTTCTGGCTACCAAACGAAAGTAGTTAGCGTTGTGAAAGATCAGGCGCAGGTAATAAATTTTCGATTGGAAACAATTACGCAAGACATAGAAGAGGTTGTAATCAAAGCTCCAGATGAAAAGCCTTCAACAATTTTACATCAAAGAGTAGTAAGGAACAAACCGATTAATAACAAAGAAAAACTGGGAGCTTTCGAATATGAGTCGTATAATAAGATTCAGCTTGACCTCAATAATCTTGGAGAAAAATTCGAAGATCGAAAACTCGTAAAAAGTTTAGATGTAGTAATGGATTACTTGGATACTGTTGGAGGGAACGGAAAATACCTGCCACTTTTATTAACTGAGTCTCTATCTGATTACTACTACAGAACAAATCCTAAAAAGAAAAAGGAAGTTGTAAAAGCTTCACGCATTACTGGAATTCAAAATGTAGAAGTTAATCAATTCTTAGGTGAAATGTACCAAGACATAAATGTCTATGAAAATTACATTGGAATATTTGACAAATCATTCATCAGTCCTATCTCAGACTTCGCCATGAGTTTTTATAAATTTTATATGGAGGACAGTGCATTCATAGATAATTACTGGTGTTATGAACTAAAATTTATTCCTAAAAGAAAAGGAGACTTAACATTTACTGGCTCCATGTGGATTCATGACACAACATATGCTGTCAAAAAGTGGACTGCTGATGTAGCAGGTACAGCTAATATTAATTATGTAAATGGGTTTTATCTTGAGCAATCATTTGACCAAGTAGAAGATGAAGTCTGGATGTTAACACTTGATAAACTAATTGTAGACCTCAAAGTTACGCGAAAATCCAAGGTTGTAGGTTTCTTTGGTCGCAAACTTACCAGTAGAAAGAACTTTGTGATTAACACTCCTTATGACCCCAGTTTTTATAGAACCGATGAAAATGTAGTCGTTCTTGACAGCGCTGATCAACGCTCACCTGAGTACTGGAAAAAAAGAAGACACTTCCCTTTGAACACTCAGGAGAATAACATTGATGCCATGATTGATTCGCTCAACGAAGTTCCATTGTTCAATGCCATTAAAAATTTGACCTATTTGGCTACTACTGGTTTTTATCCAGTGGGTAAGATCGAAATTGGTAATGTTCAGAGCCTTTTTAGTTTTAATCAAGTAGAAGGGTTCCGCAATCAACTTCAATTGAGAACGTCCAATGATTTCAGTAGAAGAATTGAACTATCTGGCAAGCTAGCCTATGGATATTTGGATGAGCAGTTCAAATACGGTGGTATGTTGCGGTATAATGTGACTCCTAAAAAACGAGGAATGTTAAACCTCTATTATGATTACGACCTAACACAACTTGGGTTAGGAGAAAATGCCGCAGATGTAGATGCATCGCTTGGTGCTTTTTTTAGAACACAGCCACTCAATCAATTGACCTTCGTTGAGAAAATAGGCGGTAAATTCGAAAAGGATATCGGTAAGAGCTTTATATTTTCCTTGGGCGCAGACTGGAAGGAGCTACAATCTATGGGAGATGCGAATTACCGTATACTTCAGAATAACAATACTGTCAATACTATTGATAAAATATCGTCTTTTGAAACTTCTTTCGAAATTCGATATGCGAAAAACGAAGAGTTTTTGTCTGGTTCTTTTGACCGAATATCTCTAGGGTCTAAATACCCGATTTTCACGTTAAAAGGAGTCGCAGGTATAAAAGGTGTCTTTGGGTCTGACTATGAATATCAAAAGTTAGAATTTACTATGGATCACAGTCCGAAGATTGGAATATTTGGCAAGCTAAATTATAGAATCTACGGAGGATATATCTTTGGTGCCGCCGCTTACCCATTTCTCAAAATTCACGAAGGCTCTCAGACTTATTGGTTCCAGGCAAATGCACATAACAGAATGAACTTCTTCGAGTTTATCTCTGACCGTTACGTTGGTGCAAACATAGAGCATCATTTTGATGGGTTGATTTTTGACCGTATACCTTTAGTCAGAAAATTAAAATGGAGATTTGTAGCTACTGGAAAAACTGTTTGGGGAACAATATCAGATGAGCAAAGAGAAACAATGCTTTTACCTTCAGCAACACGGGAGTTTGGCAATTTACCTTACGTCGAAACATCCTTGGGAATAGAAAACATATTTAAAATATTTCGTTTTGATGCCGTTTGGCGAGCAACACACAGAGATATCGGAGTTCCTCCTGTCTCAATTCGAGGTAAATTCACAATTCGTTTTTAGAATATTGATTCTATCTTTACGTTCTTGAATACAGATGATTAATTTTAGCATGATTACAATAGTTCAATGAAGCTTCATACAAATAATATCTCAAAATCTTATCGCGGTCGAAAAGTCGTTAAGGGAGTGACTATAGAGGTCAAACAAGGAGAAATAGTTGGTCTTCTTGGACCAAATGGAGCGGGAAAAACGACTTCTTTTTATATGATTGTAGGCCTTGTCTCTCCAGAAGAAGGCCAAGTCTATTTAGACGATCGGGACATTACAAAACTCCCTATGTACAAACGTTCTCAACTTGGCGTTGGCTATTTACCTCAAGAAGTTTCTGTCTTTCGAAAACTCAGTGTTGAAGATAATATTATGGCCATTCTTGAAATGACTAAACTTAATAAGAACGAACGTGAAGAAAAGTTAGAGAAACTTATTTCTGAATTTGGACTTAATCATGTTCGCAAGAATAAAGGAGCCAGTTTATCGGGAGGTGAAAAAAGGAGAACAGAAATAGCGCGGGCACTTGCTACAGATCCAAAATTCGTTCTTCTTGATGAACCTTTCGCAGGTGTTGACCCTATTGCTGTTGAAGATATTCAATCTATAGTTGCAGAATTAAAAACAAGAAACATTGGCATATTGATAACCGATCATAACGTCCAGGAAACGCTTTCTATCACCGATCGAGCCTACCTATTATTTGAAGGTAGTATATTAAAAGCAGGAACTGCTGAAGAATTAGCTGAGGACGAACAAGTTCGTAAAGTTTATTTGGGTCAAAATTTTGAACTTCGAAAAAAAACGTAGTATTTTTGTTTAAACTATTTTCGAAAAAAATGAAACGATTTACAGCATTAGCTTCTCTCTTTGTTGCAATACTATTCTTATCAGGCTGCAATAAATGTGACCCTAGCAATAGTTTAGATGGTATGATTAAAAAAGATGCTATAGTTCGTGTTATTGATGCAGATGTTACCGGACCACAATTTATTAGTGCTGCTAATGAATACAGCGCTCCCATTG
>CBFHXS010000057.1:0-16005 GCA_965659845.1 Brumimicrobium sp. | reverse complement strand
GAGGTAAGTATGCGTTCTAGTGTAAGCCCTTCCTTATTAATTATAGGACATTCCTCGCGAGGAATCATAAAATCTTTAATCATAAAACGAGATTCTATTTCTCGCTTAGTAAGGTCCATAAGAGCTTGCCCTATACTCGCTCCTTTAAAAAGGAAACTTCCAGAAACAGAGCTATGAACCCCCATGTTTCGCAAGATAAAGGATACCTCACCGTTTACACCTCCGTCCACATGAACACTCTTATTTGGATATTTCTTTTTGAAAGCGCGAATCTTACGAAAGTTTTCAGGATCAAACTGTCCTCCACTTTGACCTGGTATTGTAGCCATCAACAAAAGGAAATCGAAGTCCGAATACGCATCAAACGCCTCAATCGATGTTGGAGTTATAATGGCTAATCCTTTCTCTCCGCTAATGTCTTCAGGAATTTCAAGCTTTTGAGGTAATTCTTCAAATTGAAATGTCACATACTCCACTGGATGTTTTCGCAATAAATCGAAATATTTTTCGGGAGTTTCAGTAATAATATGAAGATCAATTGGCATTTTGCACCAATCACGAATTTTAGCAATATCATCAAATACTGCAACATCATCATTACAATCTACATGAAGCATATCAACTTGGTGCGCTTCAAGATCTTTAACTGTCTCCTCAAGTGTTCTTTTCTTGTCAGAATATATAGATCCAGATATTTTCATTTCTTATTTTCTTTCAATCGGACGGAAAGTATTATCCGTAATTAATATAGTCGCATTCTCCTCAAAAACCTCCTCTTCTATTCTATACTCTAGTTCTTGAAGTTTAGATTGTTCATCTATCGATAAACGTTGTTCTTGAAATTCTTCGCGCTCAATCAGCTTTACAACATAACCGCCATCATTTTTATCTAATTGAATAACCTGTTTAGTATCACCTACGAATCCATTCTCTTTCCAAAACTTAGTAAAGCGTATTGCTTTGGTTTTTTGTACATTTTCCAGATAATACACCTGTAAGTTCTTTGCATCAATTCGATTACCCATTGAAATTCCGCAACCCGAAATAACCACAAAAAATATAGCGATAAATAAAAAGCGTGTCATGAGATTCAAAAATAATCATATTCGAAGAGTAACTGCGCTCAACTGGTTAATTTATTCTAAGAAAACAAGTTTAAATTGACAAGGTTCAGCCATTGCTTTTATATTAATAATTGTAGCTTTGAATAGATCAAAATGATATTGAATGAAAATCAAAAATGGCATTTACATCGGTGCAAATGATAGGAAATCTCTTATTGACTTGCAGGTACCTGAAAAGCTTGAATGTAAAGATATATTGTTATTTATTCATGGCTACAAAGGCTACAAGGACTGGGGCTGTTGGAATTTAGTACAGCAATATTTTATAGATCGTGGATTGGGATTTGCTAAAATGAATTCTAGTCATAATGGTGGTACGGTTGATGAACCCATCGACTTCCCGGATTTAGAAGCTTTTGGTGAGAACAGATACTCTTATGAAGTAGAAGATATAAAAAATGCCATTGAATGGATTCGAGAAAAATGCAACGACACTGAAATAAAAATACATCTTGTGGGACATAGCCGAGGTGGCGGAGAAGTGATTCTTGCTGGAGATCATCCTGATGTCAAAACAATTATAACATGGGCTGCGATATCTTCAATTGAAGAACGATTTCCGACTGGTGATGCCTTAGAAAAATGGAAAGAGGCAGGAGTTAGATATGTCAAAAATGGCCGAACTGATCAAGATATGCCTCATAACTTCAGCATGTATCGAGACTGGGTTGAAAACAAAGAGAAGCTTTCAATAGAAAAGTCAGCCAAAGGTCTAAATAAACCTTGTCTTCATATACATGGCGATATCGATGAAGCTGTATCTATCATTAATGCTGAACACCTGAGTCAGTGGACCGAAGGTAAAATGATCATAATTCTCGATGGTAATCATACCTTTGGATCAAGTCATCCATGGAGCGATGATGAATTACCATCAAAACTGTATGAAACATGTTCATTAACGCTTCAATTCGTTGAACAAAACGCCGTAAGTTAAAAAACCATAAGATTCTGCGTTTTCAGGGCTTAATACTGCTTTAATTTGGGCATTTCTTATATATCCCCTATCTTTGCGTCGATATTCGTGAAAACACGGTATCTATTTTAATAAATACAAACTATTTTTTATGAGTCAAGTTAAAAAAGACGACAAGGTAAAAGTACATTACACAGGAAAGCTAGGAAACGGAGAAGTTTTTGACAGTTCTTTAGATCGTGAGCCAATGGAATTTCAAGTTGGAAGTGGTCAGTTGATCCCAGGGTTTGAAAACGGTGTGATTGATATGAAGGTAAATGAGAAAAAAACTCTTGTTATACCATCAGCAGAAGCTTATGGAGAGCCACGTAAAGAATTAATTCAAGAAGTTCCTAAGGATCGTCTTCCAGAAGAGATCAAACCAGAAGTTGGAATGGGATTAGTTTCTAAGACTCCTGAAGGACAAGAAATACAATTAGTTGTTAAAGAAGTTAACGAAGAAAGTATATTGGTTGATGGAAATCACCCACTTGCTGGTCAAGAGCTTACATTCGAGATCGAAGTTGTAGGAATTAACTAAACCAACACTAGTTAAGATATAAAAAAAGCGAGGTCTTCAGATCTCGCTTTTTTTTGTATCTAATTACCACGTCCTTCCATTGACTTGCGTCGTTGGAACACTTTGAACAATACCTTTTCTATGGTGTCATATTCATTATCAGGTCGCGGAGTTAATGCAGGAGATTGTACAACGTAACCCGCAGCATCCATTAAAATATAATGCGGAAACGAAGCCACACCAAATCTATCTAACATTGGATCATTTTTATCAATCACGGATAAATCCCAACTAATATTAAACTCCTTTTTGTAAGCGTCTGGGCTATCCAATAACGAATCCCCTTCTTCTACAACCAAAATGGTGACAAAGTCAGTATACTTTCCGTATTTCTGAAACAGAGGTTTCAAAAGCGGGAGATCTCTTTCAGACTTTAATGCATCCTTTTTGACAAATTGCATGTAAACATGTTTCCCCTGATAATTTCGTTTTGTTTTTTTCTGTTCATTCACATTAATTACAAAATCTGGCATCTCAGATCCAGGAACTAACTCCAACAGTCTAAACTTTATATTCTTCGCTATCGTTTTATTCGCCTCAAACAAGGCATGCTCACTTATACTGTCCAACATCGTCAAAATATTCGTTTGTGGATAATCATCTGAGTAAAATACATCGGCTAACATTTTAGTCATCACAAGCTCCCTCAGTCTAACATTATCAAGCGCATAATCTCTACCAAGCGTATTCATTACCATGGTTGGACTCGCTTGAATTACTCCTTCATAAAACTTTTGATTCAACTCACCTGATAATTGATAGCTGTATTTATCGTAATATTTGAGCACATACTCCATGTATCTATCATTCTGATAAAGTACAGTTTGAGGTTTTATATAAAAATCATATTTCTCGAAACGGTTTCTATGTCCCTGGTATGCCAAATTATCCAAAGCAGCGAAAGAATAACGCACATAGTTACGAAAATAAGAACTCGTGTCACCTTCATAGTTCTTAGCGCATTGAATCTTAAAGGTGTCCATTGACGCCATAAAATCTGGGCTATCTAGCGCTTCCCGGTAATAATTGTTCTTTAAAAAAGTGAGTTGACGATCTTCGAACATTAGAATCTTGTAGTTTATATCAGTACTATCAAGCCCTAAAAAGAAGAATTCAGCTTCTACTTTTTTAGCATCTCTACTCAAATAAGGGGAGAATCCTTTAACGAAAACATCATATTCTCCCTTTGGCTGTGCGTATAATAGAAAATGATTTGCTCCTATTTCAACGCGTAACTTACGAGTGGTTTCATTATAAAAGGTTAACGAAAAAGTAGAATCCTTCTTCACTGTCCCTTCTGCTAACCTCTCTTTTACACGAGATACGTAATCTTCAAAGGCAAAAATTTCAACTCTTTCACCAACATAAGCAGGAGCTACTCCATTTACTGTAGCAAGTGACTGCGTCCATCCGGATAAACTGAACAACAAACTGAATATGGCTAAAAAGGGATATTTCATAATTATCAATTGCCCTCTCTATTTTAGAAAAGGGTCTGGTTATTTAACGAGTTTATCAGCATTCGTTACAAACAATTCCATCGATCCACCACTTTTATGAATCTCTCTTACAATTGTCGAGTTAATTGCTGTATACTCTGGCACGGTCATAAAGAATACACTTTCTATGCCAGAAATTTCATGATTCATTTGAGCTATGCTTCGTTCGTAACCAAAATCCTTAGAATCTCTTAATCCACGGACAATATATTTAGCTCCAATGGATTGACAAAAGCTCACTGTTAGTCCAGTAAAAACCTCTACCCTTACGTTTTCATTTCCTTCGAAAAGAGATTGAATATGAGCCTGTCGTTTCTCAAGAGGAAAGAGATAATTCTTTGAAGTATTCTGACCGATCGCAATTACGATTTCATCGAATAGCTCCAATGCTTTTTCTACAATACACTCATGACCTTTCGTAAATGGGTCAAACGAACCTGGAAATACACCTACTCTTTTCATGACGTATTTTTTAATTTATGATCATCATTACTTTACAAAGAAGCTAAATACGACGTTTCCAAACTTCCTGGAAACATCAAAACAAGGGTGATCATCAAATTTCTTTCTTTTTTCGTGTTCTAATATAAAAATTCCCTTTTCTCCTAGCAAATCGCTTTCCATAACTTGATCTATCAAACGATCATAAAAATCAACATCAAAAGGCGGATCTGCAAATACAAGATCATATGATGATTTGTGCTGTTCAATAAACTTGAATACATCTGATTTTTGCACAGCCAAGGTATCTAGACCATGTTTTTCAGCAAATGCCTGAATGAACTTTACACATTTAAAGTTTCGGTCAACGGCTGTAACTTGCTCTGCTCCTCTTGAAGCAAACTCAAATGAAATATTTCCTGTTCCCGCGAACAGATCTAATACATTTAATTCATCTATATAGAATTGATTGTCAAGCACATTGAACAAACCTTCCTTCGCAAAATCTGTTGTAGGACGAGAAGGAAAACCTTTAGGTGGTTGAAATCTCATTCTCTTCAACTTACCGCTAACTATACGCATAATGGCTGAAGTTTCAAGCTATTTATAAATGGCTGCACCATTGTTTGATCTTTTACCCGAACATGTTTTAACTTGCTTTCTACCTCTGCCAATAGGTTCATTTGGTCTTTTCCTGCAAAATATCCGAAGACTTTAATTTTTTCATCCTTCCAGCCTTGTTGTTCAAGAACATACATAGAGTAGTACAAAATATCATCTGCAGTTTGATATTCGAAGGTGTTCGAAAACTTCAATTCGTTGTGCTGCACTAAAAAAATATTCATATAGTCATCGCATAGGGAAATATGTAATGCTGAATTAAAAGTTGAGGATTGAAAAATAGCTCGAAGTGTTAACGCATGCTCATGTTTAATCGTGATCCTAGGATACTTAATCACAAAAAAAGATTTTACCCAATCTGGTATTTCAAAAACAGAAACCATACTCAACTCCATGAGTCGATTAAAGTCAACAGTTTTATGATCTAAAACATCTCCAAAGATCAATTTATGTATTGATTTTGCGTCTGTATCATTGTAAACGCGCAAAGGCACCAATGCATTTTGAGAGCTACACCAAGCTGCACTTACCTCACTGTAGTCCTTATCAAACTTATTGGAGGAAAAAAAATTACCTAATGCTGACTTGTACTGATCAGGTGTTGACTCATGCAACTCTATACTTTCAGTGCGAATAATTTCTTGATTAGAACGAAGAACCTCAGCAACGTGCACTGAGGTTCTAGAAATATGAATGGTAAGTTGAGTATCGCTCACTTTATTCCCAAGTTCCTTTATCAGAGTTAGTAGATAAATTACCGAATCCTACAGTATCTCTTTTACCTCCTTCAAAATAAGGAATAGGTTCAGTTCCATATACATGGACAGTAGGGATGGTATCACCTAGGTACAAGACACTATCTCTTGCTTCTATAGTCCAGAACTCAGCTGGATCTGTCATCGGAATAGTTTTCAAATCAGCGATTGAAAATTTACCAAGACCTAAATCTCTTCTTTCTCTATCTCTAGTAATATTACCTAGAAATTCATCTTTATAAGGAATCATTACCGTATCTCTTTTGAAGTTAGCTAAATCGGCAGCATTCGCTGGATTCCCCATAGCAGCCAGTAAAGCGGCTTCTTTTTCAGTCATTAAATTATCAATAGGAGGTGCATCATCATATAGAGCGTCTCGTTCAACCACTGTAATAGATCTACTTGGAACGGATCCAATTGCCTCTATCTTTTGAATTTTCTCTTCATTAAAGAAATGATCGAGTTCTTCCCAAGAATCTGCATAAACTCCGTGTTTTGCTTTATGCGCCCTTTGAATTTCTCTAATTTGAACTAAGTTAAATTGGACCAAACGCTGTGAAATCTTACGATCTTCCATGTGCTGCATTGTATCAGACACAGAATTGGCAGAGGACCATCCGATATAAACGGTTATCGATATACAAACAACTCCGATAACTAATACTAGATTTCTATTGAGGATTCCAGCACTGAAGAGCAAGGCTAAAACACCTCCTAAAAGTAAGTTTACAGCAGCAATGTTAAATAGCGAACTTTGATCAGTATTGATTCCTATTCCGATCATAATCAGACCAAAAACAGCTATAACTGACGCGATTAAATATCGCTTGATGATCACAGATAATTGATTATTCATTATTAATCCTTTGTTTATTTGACTATCTTATCTCTACAAATCTACAATTTTTTTGACATGCTCTGTCGCAAATGAATAGATTTTTTAAACCGTTTAATCAACAGTTCACCGTTTATCGTTTTGAATGGTGTGAAATTAATTCTTTATCCAGTTATTCCTAGTCGAATGCTTATTTTCGTTGCATGAGTCTTACAGACACACTTCGTAAAAAGGTAACAGAACTATTCCCCTTCCCTCCTGCTCCTCAGCAGGAAATAGTGATAGATCGATTATCTGAATTCTACACAGCTCAATTAGAACACCCTTTATTCGTCCTAAAAGGATATGCTGGAACTGGAAAAACTACATTGCTGAGTACTTTTGTAAAAGCTTTACGCATTGAAAAACGAAAAACTATACTTCTCGCTCCTACCGGTCGAGCGGCAAAAGTGTTTTCTTTACGCGCAGACCAACCTGCTTTCACCATTCACAAGAGAATCTATCGAAAAGAAAAAATCGCTGGTGGAGGAATTCAGCTAGGCCTAGCTCCTAATCTCCATACGAACACATTATTTTTAGTGGATGAAGCATCCATGATTGGTGATTATACGCAACAAAATGATGGAAGTATTAGTCCTAGAAACTTATTGGAAGATCTTATAAATTTCGTTTATAATGGAAAAAATTGTAAAATGATATTCATTGGGGATGAAGGACAGCTTCCTCCAGTTGGTGGTGAATTCAGTCCTGCACTCAATTCTGAACATTTACAAAATCATTACCCTAAGCTAACGATAAGTGGAGAACAGTTAACCGAGGTTCTAAGACAGTCGTTTGATTCTGACATCCTACTCAACGCAACAGCACTGCGGTCTGCTCCTGAGAACAGTTTCCCACGTTTTGAAATACACAAGAAAAACGATCTCATTCGTTTACCTGGAGACGAACTTGAAGACACACTTGATTCTTGCTTTAGTAATTATGGTGCAACAGAGACAATCGTTGTAACCAGGAGTAATAAACGAGCGAACTTATTTAATCAGCAGATTCGATCTCGGATCTTTTGGTATGATGAAAAAGTAGTTGCTAATGACCTATTAATGGTCGTTAGAAATAATTACTTCTGGCTTGATGACAAATCAAAAACGGGATTCATTGCAAATGGGGAGATCATCGAGGTAGATAAGATTCTTGGAAGAGAGTCGATGCATGGATTCGAATTTGCCGATGCTCGTATACGATTAGTCGATTATCCAGAAATGGATACCATAAATGTCAAACTCATGCTTAATGTCCTGGACGAAAACACTCCAAACCTACCAAGGGCACAAATGAAAGAACTTTTCTTTGAGGTAGAGAAAGAATATGCTTTTGAGCGAAACAAGAAGAAACGTTACGAAAGAATAATGGCAGACCCGTATTTCAATGCGCTTCAGGTCAAGTATGCATATGCAGTAACTTGTCACAAATCGCAAGGTGGACAATGGCCTTGCGTGTTTATCGACCAAGGTTTTTTAAACGAGGACATGTTAGATCACTCTTATTTCAGGTGGCTATACACAGCTTTTACTCGAGCTACAGACAAGCTCTACCTGATTAACTTTCATAAAAGTTTTTTTGGAGAAGAAAATGATGAAGATTTATAAGCCGTCTGAAAACTCCTCAAACTTAAAAGATGTTTTTCCTACAGCAATTCGACTGTCCTGAATCGCTTCGTTTAATCGGTCAATGACTTTTGTAGCTTCAGGTCTTTCAAGGTACTTTCCTGCAAGAATATTGAGCTCCATTCTCATTTTCTGCAAGGTTTCGAACGTCCTGTACGCACTTAACACTTCATTCTTAGATAGATTGTATTTGTCCATATATTCATTAATATCTTCTGAAGGCGGCGTGAAATTACTTTTTACCGGATCAGTATAGCTATTGATTTCAAGCGTAATACAACGGTCAATAAAAATTGTTAGTGTTGTTTTTCTTAACGACCTAAAAGTACTATCTTCTCTACTTTTAGCCCTTTCTATATCATTAGAACCTGGATAAACATTAAGTGTTTCCGGATCCTTTTTCTTTTTGATTACACCGTCTTCGATTCTACCTATACCATTACCTCGTGCGATGATATTGAAATACATCTTTTTTTCCATGAGCGCCTCAAAAAATTCTTGAACAGCTATGGAATCATTATCATTTAGTAAGTCTTGTTTTAATGCGAAATCATCCGAATCGAATGCATCATTAAGTTCTAATTGAACCTGAGCAGTGTAAAAAGGTTTGGCATCAGTTAAGTTGATATGCAGCATTACTTCATCAAACTGATTACTTACTTCACTTAGCGGTATGGCTAATAATTTAACTTGAAAAGTTTCCTGCTTTTTACTCGGGGGGAAAGAAAACTCTTGCGTAAAAATATCAAACTTGGCTGAGTCTTCAAACGTATAAAACCCATCATTAACTTCAAAATCGACCCATTTTGTTCCGATAAGATCATACATCTGCTGCAGCCTGCGCGCTAAAGCTTGTTTCTTGGTTAAGACCTTCTCTTTGTCTTCTTTAAGTTCTCTAATTTTCTTTTCTATTGCGCTCAATTGGCCGTGATAAAGGACAAACTTCTCTTGTCTCTTCTTCCGTTTTTTACGTTGAGAGTCTGTGGTATACTTCTCATCATTTGTAGTAATTGTGCTGTATCGAATATCGTTTAATTCCCTTTCTATCTTATCAATTTCTTTAAGTTTATCTTGCTTTTGTTCTTCGTGATATTCTATCCAGTGGTCATAACCTTTTTTTCCACTAACTTTATCCTCCAAAAGAGCCATATCGTTCCTCAAACGCTTGATGAGGGTATAATATGTCAAGCCTCCCCCAAATGTTGAATCTGGGGATAAAAAACGAGTCTCAGCAGAACCAAACAATGGATAATACTTACCGCCTTTCTCTATCACTACAGTGGTTTGTTTATCTGAATTATACCCCCAAACGTCGAGATGTATATTAGTTTTCTTACCTCTACCTGGAGTTTCAAACGTATGAATGGTGTAACCCATTGGTTGGATTTCATCTCTATTCTTCTTACTATTTTCTTTTCGACCTATATAAGGATCATAAGGGAATAGTCCTACTGCTTTTGGAAGCCCTTTATTGAATCTTCCTCTTTCATCTTTTTCGCGCTCTTCGAACATACCCGAAGTATTAGAACCATCTCCTGCGGCAGTCAAAACATTGGTATATAGCTCAGCTGATCCACCTAACTTTTTAAACAATTCAAAACTCCGCTCTTCAACCCAAATATTAATGGCGTTGTTATAAGCTTCTATAACCTGCATTTTTTTCTGGTCTGTCCATGATGCAAACCCCTCTATCATTGCCACCTTATCATCAAAAGTGAGCATAGGATTATTTAACTGTAATACCTTTGGGTGTATTTCAAGATTATTTTTCCTTTGGCGCAATGCCTCTTCGGGTAAATCTTTTATTAACAATAACTCGAAACGTGCATACTCTTCCTCTAGCCCTTCTTTTTTGAGATCTTTTGAACGTTGAGCTTTCAACGTTTTATTCAGTTCCCAGATTGCCATTTTATTAGATAACTCAGCAAGAATACCTTTTGGGGCTTTGCGTATTTCACTCGAATAAATCTTTAATAATGATGGTTCATTAATGATAACCTGTTCTGTCGAATCATAATTAACCTCACCATTTGGAAGCGTTATCTCTTTGCCCGTGTAAACGATATACCTACCAATATTATTTTCGAGTATTGGACTCTTGCGAACCGTATGATAGATATAGGCCTTATTCTGTGGCGTTAAAAAAGTATCCTCCTGACCGTGAACGATGAAACAAGAAAGTACTGCAATAAAAACAAGGTATGATCTTATCATTCTACAAATATGGCAAAGTTTCACATTAAATAAAAGTGTTGTCATAGCTCTGGATTATCTATTTATTCACATAACGTACATGATAAGTATTGATACAAAAAAAGGGCTACTTCATTTGAAGCAGCCCTTTCCGAAATCGTCAAGTTTGTTATCTCAACGTAACCTTTTTAGTAATCATATCCTCACCTGATCTGAAAATAACCGTATAAACTCCAGTTTCAAATGGACTTAAGTCCAATGTTGAATTATTTGAAGTATCCACTTTGTTTTCTGAGATCACAATTCTTCCTACCGCATCAATAACACTAATTGACATTTGCGATGAATATCCATTAAATATAATATAAACCATTCCGTCAGTTGGATTTGGATATACATTCAATGCTTCGCTCAGACTTATGTTATCAAGACTTGCTGTATCAAGATCAAAGTTTCCACTAACTTCAGCTTCACAGTCGTTTTCGTTTGTAATGACAACTGTATACTGTCCACTTTGAGTCATCGTATATGAATCACCTGTACCAACAGATGTACCATTCAAGAACCATTCAGCAGTTTCATTAGTCTGAGTTGTTACTGATAACACATTTCCAGACTGCGAAATAACCGGAGCTGAAGGAGCGGGAACCACATCTATTGTGATTGATTCTGTATCCGTACCACAGTTATTTGTTCCTTCTACAGTATATGTAGTCGTTGTTGTAGGACTCGCGCCAATCGTGCCCCCAATTGAAGAACTCAACCCTGAACCAGGAGTCCATGAATATGTATTTGCGCCATTTGCACTTAACGTAGCTGATTCCCCTTCACATATAGATGTTTCAGAAGCTGAAACAGATACAGAAGGTAATGCTTCAACCGTTACAGCTATGTTAGTAGAATTCACGCAACCTGCAGCCGTAGTTTCACCTGTAACAATGTAAACTGTACTTACCGTTGGAGAAACAGTATGAGAAGCACCAGCTCCAAGTCCATTATCCCATGTGTAAGAATCAGCACCTGATGCAGAGATCGTTGCCGATTGACCTGCACAAATTGAAGATTGATCTACTGTAGCAACAACATTAGGCGCTGCCTCAACTGTTATTGTAATCGTCTGACTATCTTCACAACCAGCCCCGTTAGATCCGATAACCTCGTATACGGTTGTCACTTGAGGTGTTACTGTTTTAACAGCTCCACTTCCAAGACCGTTATCCCAAGTATAACCATTCGCACCAGCGGCAGTCAATTGTACTGAAGAACCTTGACATATGGTATTATTCGCAGCATTAATAGAAACGGTCGGTTGAGTATTTACAGCTATTTCATTCGTGAATGTTGTAGTTTCAGTACCAAATGAATTTGTTACTTCCAATACGACATCATATGTTCCTGCTGCAGCATAAGTCACAGTTGGATTTTGAGCTGTAGACGTCGCAGGAGTCCCTCCTGGGAAAGTCCAGTTCCAATCTGTAATATTCGCAGTCGACTGATCAGTAAAACTAACTGTTCCACCTTCACAGATTGAACTGTTATCTGCTGAGAAGTTTGGAATTGGTGGGTCCTGAGCAGGCACCCCATCAATATTAATGTTATCAATGAAGAGATTGTTTCCAACAGTACCAGCGTTATACGATTCAAACATTATCAATACTTCTTGACCAACATAGCTATCAAGATTTACAGTGAAGCAAGTCGCTCCGATACCGCCTGAAAAACACCAGTCATCCGCTATAGATGGAGTAAAGTCTGTAGTATTGGTAGTTTGTGTCGCAAAAGAACCCGTTCCATCTTCCGCTTGAGCAAATTCTATATTCCATGTTGCTCCGCAGTCAGAAGAAACATATATAATCAAAGAATCAGCTGCAGTTTGATTGAACCTTCTATAGGCATGATCAAAAGTCATATCTACAGAAGTATAACCCGCAAAAGATATTTTTGGAGAAATCATTCCATCTCTGCGCGCTGATTGTTGATAATTGAAAAAATCAATCTTGGCAGCTTGACTACCAGGAGTTATCCCTCCGACAGTCGCCAACTCCCATGTTGTTTCGTTATCTGGATTGTCAATAGTCCAATCTCCATTTGCAAAGACATTTGTTTCAAAATCCTCTGAGAATGGTAAAGAAAGAGCATTCGATGTCGCAGTAAAAGTAGTTTGATTGTCATCATTTGATGGCGTATCATCAGATACACCATTTGGATTTGTTGTAAAAACAATTAGTGTAATAGAACCTGACCCTGCAGGAATAGCTGGAAGTGTTACTGTCTCACTTTGCTGAGAATTCAAATTACCTGTCCAGGCAATAGTTTGAATACCACCTGTTGTTTGGTAATTGATTGTTACTGATGTCAGAGGATCATTTCCATAATTTCTTAGGACAACTTCTGGCTGGAACGTCGAGGTACATACAAAACCTGTAGGACTCGTTATAGACTGAATTCCCGCATCATTGAAGTTATTTGGCTGTGTAACACAGAATTGGTGAGACGTACTCGCTCCAAAATCAGCATTAGCTGCTGTCATTTCAAACAATACAACGCCGTTAGGATCTACCAGTTGATAATCTCCATCTACAGAACAGCCACCATACTGCGAACCATACATTCCATCTTCGTAAGAATCAGTAATTGAAAAGGTGTAACATCCTTCTCCTAGACAAAATACTTCGTTGATTGTTTCACCCCCTGTAACATCTGCATATCCGCCTCCAGTCTGAACAACAGCATTACCATTATTATCATCAGTAATTTGCCATTCTATTTCAGAACCATAACAATCTGTAATGATTTCAAGATCTACGATTTGACCATTTGCATTAATTGTAAAATTCTGAGAAGATTGATCATTACTCGTATTTTGATCTGCTACACCATTTGGTAGTGATGTTGCCGCCTCAAAAGTATAATTCCCGTTTGCTCCTGTTTGAGATGGTAGGGTTACATTTTCAGTTTGACCTGAAACTAAACTACCCGTCCAATTAAAAGTTTGGGGTGAACCATTCCAGTCATAAGTGATAGTAGTACTTGTCAGGGTGTTACTTCCGAAATTCCTTAGAACTACTTCAGGAGTAAAAGCCGCATCACAAAGACTAGGCCCCGGACTAATAATTTCGACAATTGCCGCATCGTCTTGAGCGGAGAAGTTATTTGCACAAGTCATAGAGTTTAATGCATTTATTCGTCCAGCACCTAATTGACCAATATAACTACCGTTTTGAGCATCTATGTTATCAGCTCCTGAATAAAGACAATTAATCAAATCAGTATTCGTTGCATTCAATGCTGCCGATTTCATCAAACCTACAAGTCCTGCTACCATTGGAGATGCCATTGAAGTACCCTGCGTAGTCTGATATCCTGTTCCTTGATCTGTGCTCAAAATACTCGAACCCGGAGCAGAAATATCTATCCAAGTTCCGTACTGAGAAAAACCTGATTTTTGATCATTTTGGTTTGTTGAAGCTACTGAAACTACATTATTATAAGCAGCTGGATAAAACTGAGTACTTTGATTATCATTTCCTGCAGCAGCAATCAATATTGATCCAGCATTCCATGCATAGTCACATACATCTTGTCCATAAGTACCGGATCCACCGCCACCCCAAGACATGTTAATTACATCAGCATCATTATCTGCAGCCCATATTATCCCATCATAACCTGCTGTCAATGCTCCATCAGAACATCTTCCAATTTTAACTGGCATAACGCTAACATTCCATCCTATCGAAGCTATACCTGAATTATTATCAGTCTCTGCTCCTACAATTCCTGAAACGTGTGAACCATGAAAACCATTATTACCTCCACATGGACGAGGATCATTATCATTTTCTGCTGAATCCCATCCTGCAACCATCTTATTTGTTAAATCAGGATGATCCACATTAATAGCATTATCAGTTACTGCAACTACAACATTCGCATCACCCGTTGAGATATCCCATGCTTGTTCAGCCTGCACTTGAAAAAGTGACCATTGGTTAGCCTGAGTAAATCCAGGGTCATTTGGTGTCACTGTAGGATAATGAAGTTCTTTCAATTCTGCATATCGAATTGATGAGTGAGATTTTAAATCACCAACCACGGCATCAACATCGTTTATATTTGCAAGTTTAATTTGATATGTTCTTTTCAACTTGTCATCATTTATTTTCGGGTGAAGTCTAAGGACTTGTTCAATTTCATAACCAGATAAATAATCTGAGAATAACGAGTATTGATCGAATTGAACATTTCGACCGTCCGAAGGGATAATCTTCGCATTTTGATTAAGTTGAAATACCACCAATCCATCTTGGTAATACTTGTAGAGAGTTTGAGAATAACTAAAACTCCCAATAAAGATAAAGAGTGTCAAAAACGACAATAATCTTAGTTTCATGAGACTTTGTTTTGTTTGGGTTTTAAAAAAAAGGGGTAGTAGGAAAAGTTAGTACACAAGACAAGCCCCGTCACATTTCATTCAAGAAATAGGACATTATCAAATGAGCATTCTTTGATTTTAGCATAGCAAGACAATATTAATTAAAATTTCACAGATTGTAAAATATATATTCTTTGAATTCTTCATTTTATTTGTTAAGTCTTTTAGCGACATTTGTTACATCTAGCGCCACGATGAACAATAGCTAACATTATTGGTTGTTAATAAGTTATGAAGAATTTATTTTTTATTATATTGACGATTGCATTAAACTGTTCGGTATTTGGACAATCCATGGATTTGGACACCTATTTGAAAAAAGAAAGGAAATTAGAAAAGAGGTCCATGATTGCTCTCACTTCCTGGGGAGGAATAAATTTAGTTTCCGGAGCTATTGGCTGGAGAACTAATACAGGTGAGTCTTCGTATTTTCATCAAATGAATGCATCTTGGGGTTTAATTAATGCGGGAATAGGAACAGCAGCTTTATTAATTCAGAGTAAGAAGCCTTCTTCCATTCAAACAGCGTTGGAATTTTCTCACAAAACCGAAAAAATCTTGTACCTTAATACTGGACTCGATGTTGCTTATGTTACGGCAGGATTCTTGTTTAAATCAGCTTCAAAAAATAACCCTGAAAACGCTATGCGCTTTCAGGGTTTTGGAAACTCGCTTCTCATGCAAGGAGGTTTTCTTCTCTTATTTGATATTACTCAGTTAATACTACACACTAGACATAGAAAGTTAAATAAAGAATCACTTTGGAATAATCTATCCATGAGTGACTCTGGATTGGGATTGAAATATACGATCCAATAGAATTATCGATTATTTCTGTTTCCCCCTCTCGTATTTACACCTCCTCTGTTTGTAGGTCTTGGCTGAGTTCTCGGAATAGTTCTG
>CBFHXS010000056.1:0-16521 GCA_965659845.1 Brumimicrobium sp. | reverse complement strand
CAGAACTAGAATGGCCAATTGATATTGCAATTACTCTGTTGTGGGTTGTTTTTGGTTGGAACATGATGGCTACAATATTAAGACGTCGTGTAAAACATATTTATACTGCAATTTGGTTCTATATGGCCACATTTGTAACCGTTGCTGTTTTACATATTTTCAATTCATTTGAATTACCAGTTTCATTCATGAAGAGTTATTCATGGTATGCAGGTGTTCAAGATGCATTGGTTCAATGGTGGTATGGTCACAATGCAGTTGCATTTTTCTTAACTACTCCCTTCTTAGGATTGATGTATTATTTTGTTCCTAAAGCAGCGAACAGACCGATCTACTCATATAAACTTTCTATTATTCACTTTTGGGCTTTGATATTCATTTATATCTGGGCGGGTCCTCACCACTTATTGTATACTAGTCTTCCTGATTGGGCGCAGTCGCTTGGTGTTGTTTTCTCAATCATGTTGATCGCACCATCTTGGGGTGGTATGCTAAACGGACTCTTAACATTGAGAGGTGCATGGGACAAGGTTAGAGATAGTGTTGTACTTAAATTCATGGTGGTTGCTTTAACGGCATATGGTATGGCAACATTTGAAGGCCCCCTACTCTCACTTAAAAACGTGAACTCACTGTCTCACTTTACTGACTGGACAATTGCACACGTGCACATTGGAGGACTTGGATGGAACGGAATGCTTGCATTTGGAATGCTCTACTTCCTTTTTCCAAAACTATTTAAGCGTGAGTTATACTCTAAAAAATTAGCCAATACACATTTCTGGATTGCAACTTTAGGTATTCTATTATGGGCTATCCCAATGTATTGGGCTGGATTCAGTCAAGGTCTAATGTGGCAAGAATTCAACCCAGATGGAACATTGGCCAATGGAGATTTTCTTCAAACCGTTGAGGCGATCAAGCCTTTCTATACGATGCGTGCAATTGGTGGATTCATTTATATCATCGGTGCAGTACTTATGGCATACAACTTATTTAAAACTGCCAAAAAAGGAACATTCGAAAAAGATGAGGTTGTTGAGGTTACTTCAAACAGAGATAAAAAAATCAATACGAAAGGGGAGTTTTGGCACCGTCCAATTGAACGTAAGCCTATCCGTCTTTTAGTATTCAGTTTAATTGTAATCTTGATTGGTGGAGCAATTGAAATTATTCCTACGATTGCTGTAAAATCTAATATTAAGACGATTGCTCAGGTAAAACCTTTAACACCTTTAGAGCTTGAGGGACGTGATTTGTATATCCGAGAAGGATGTAATAATTGTCACTCTCAAATGATTCGTCCATTGCGATTTGAAACAGAACGATATGGAGAATATTCCAAGGCTGGAGAATTTGTATATGATCACCCGTTCTTATGGGGGTCTAAACGTACAGGTCCGGATTTAGCAAGAGAAGGAGGATTAAGAAGTGATTCTTGGCATTATGGTCACTTGATCATACCAAAGGAATGGTCGCCAGGAACAGTAATGCCAGCATATCCTTGGCTAGCTGAAGAAAAATTAGATGCTTCAGACATTAAAACCAAAATAGGTGTTATGCGAACATTAGGTGTTCCTTACGAAGAAGGTTTTGAAGATAGTGTTTCAGCCAACATGCAAAAACAATCTATGGCAATAGCTGAGCGAATTGTTAAAGATCTTGCTGGAAAAGAAAGTGATATTTCTGCAGAGAAAATAGCTGACAAGGAAATCATCGCACTAATAGCCTACTTGCAAAGATTAGGGACTGATATTAAATCCATTGATGAAGTCGCTGAAAAATTAGATTCAACACAAATTATAACTGAATAAAACTAGAACTATGTTAAGATACATTAAGCATAATTTGACAGAAATAACAGGCATAGAGATCTATCCTATTATTTCACTCTTGATATTCGTTCTGTTTTTCACAGTTGTGATTTGGAGAACATTAAGGATTTCCAGAGCTGAAATCAGTGATTTTAGCAATATCCCTTTAGAGGAGGATCAGGAATACAATGGTAATAAAAGTGAATAAATAGAAATCATGGAAAAGAAACTAGCACATATCTTATTTTTCTTGGGTGTATTACTCTTTAACTTCGATAGTTCTGAGGCAGTAGCACAAGATGGTGAAGCTTTGTTTAAAGCGAAGTGTAATACTTGCCATATCATGGGTAAGGATGGAACTGGCCCCAATCTTGTGGGAGTTAAATCTCGCTGGGAAGGAGAGGAAGAATACCTTTACGAATGGGTACTTAACTCTCCTAAGGTGATCGCTGAAGGTAAAAGTAAACGAGCTAATGAAGTAAAAAGTTATAGCTCTACGGCAATGCCGATCCAAGTAGTTACGAAAGAAGAAGCTAAAGCGATAATTGATTATGTAGACGGATGGACTGCCCCCGCAAAAGAAGAGCCAACCGTAGTTGAAGGAGAGGGCATTACCGTGTATGTTCCTGATTACGAAAAGAACTTAACGTTATTCTATGTTCTCTTGGCAATCATTGCATTCTTATTGATAGCGATATTAATCGTATCCAAAAGTACGAGTGCTATCGTCAAGTCAGATCTTTTCAAGAAAAGAATGGCCGAATTACATGAAAAAAGTAAATCTAGCACCGGATTGAGTGTTGTACTTGTCCTCATGTTTAGTGGCTTCGTATCACAAGCAAATGCATTAACTACTGAAGTTCCAACAATGGCAACAAAGGATAATCTGTGGCTCTATGTTGAGAATAGTGAGCTGTACGTACTTTTATTCATTGCGCTATTATTGCTAGGCTTTTTATTACATATGGTTAGAATGTTCTATAAGTTCATTCACCTCATGAAACCTGAGGAACAACTTAAAAAAGAGGCGAAAAAGCTCATTAAAGAAAGAAAGAAACGTAGAGATAGTTTTGCTAGATCGTTAACAGGGGCTGTACCTATTGAGGAGGAAGCGAATATCGACTTGGGACATGACTACGACGGTATTCGAGAATTGGATAACCCTATGCCGCCATGGTGGTTAGCAGGATTCTTTATCTCCATAGTTTTTGCAGTTGTTTACATGTTCCACTTCCATATTTTAGGAACTGGTGACCTTCAAGAGGTAGAATATGCCAAGGTAATGGAAAGAGAGAATAAAAAAGTACAAGAGTACTTGAAAGCACAAGCTATGGATGTGGATGAAACCAATGCTACTTTAATGATTGATAGAGCTGATTTGCGCAATGGTAAAGCCTTATTTATTAATAACTGTGCTGTGTGTCACACTGAAAATGGAGGCGGTGCAGTAGGTCCAAATTTAACAGATCATTACTGGATCTACGGAAATGACATAAAAGATGTTTTTAAGGTCATTAAAAAAGGAGCTCCGAATGGAATGCCTGAGCATCAATCAAAATTTAATCCTATTGAAATTCAACAAGTAGCTTCTTACGTGCTGTCTCTTGAAGAAGTAACGGAAGCTAAAGGTGGGAAAGAGCCACAAGGTGAATTAATGAATTCAGAAGACCTTTCAGAAGTAACTGATGAGAAATTAGACGAATTACAACGTGAGGAGGTGAAAGACTCTACATTACTGATTGAATAGATTAGAATCGCATGCCACTACCCTGCTTTTGCAGGGTAGTTTATAAATTTATTATGAAAGATTTAAAGGACCTCGACGAAGAGGAAACATTTAGAGATCACCTTGCCACGGTTGATGGTTCAGGTAAGCGTGTTTGGGTTTACCCTAAAAAACCAAAAGGCTTTTTTCATAATAAAAGGGTTCTGTTATCTGTCTTTTTATTAGCTGTTTTATTCGGAGCACCCCATATTTATATCAATGGTGAGCCTTTAATATTATTTAATATAATAGAGCGTAAATTTGTATTCTTTGGACAAGTATTCTGGCCACAAGATTTATATATTTTCGCATTTACAATGATCATTGCAATTGTGTTCATTATTTTATTCACTGTAGTATTTGGAAGGATATTCTGTGGATGGATATGTCCTCAAACGATATTCATGGAGATGGTTTTCCGTAAGGTTGAATACTGGATAGAGGGAGACTGGACGCACCAAAAAAAGCTTAATAAACAACCATGGAATAGAGAGAAAATTATCAAGAAAGTCTCAAAGCAAGTAATCTTCTTCCTCATTTCATTTTTAATAGCAAATACATTCCTTGCATTTATTATTGGATCAGAACAACTATGGGATATTCAGACTTCATCTCCCTCTGAACACCTCATAGGTTTTATTGCTATGATTGTATTCACCTTTCTGTTTTACGGTGTGTTTTCCGTAATGAGAGAGCAAGTTTGTACCACGATTTGCCCCTATGGTAGACTTCAAGGTGTATTACTTGACAAAGATTCTATTGTAGTAGCATACGATCATAAAAGAGGAGAAAAACGAGCGAAGTTCAAGAAAAAAGAAGATCGCGAAGAGCAAGGAAAAGGAGATTGTATTGATTGTTATCAGTGCGTAAACGTATGTCCTACTGGTATTGATATCAGGAATGGAACACAATTAGAATGTGTGAATTGTACAGCATGTATCGATGCTTGCGATCATATCATGGATTCAATTGGAAAACCAAAAGGGCTGGTGCGATATGCATCAGAAAGTAATATTGAAGGCGGCAAAAAGTTCCGATGGACTCCTCGAATGAAAGCATACAGTGCATTACTCATTGTTCTACTTGGTGTTTGGGTATATTTGATTGCTTCACGTACTAATTTTGACGCAACAATACTAAAACAAAGAGGGTCTACGTATCAAGTTTTAGAAGATGGTAGGTTGAGTAATATCTATGAAATCAACCTACTCAATAAGTCTAAAAACGAATATACAATCACACTCGAACTAGAGAATAAAGAAGGGGAAATTGAGGTCGCTAAAAAGGTTTTAGTTTTAGGACCTGAAGAGCAGTTACAAGAGCGTTTTATCATAAAACTTCCCCGTACAGAATTGAATAATGGTCAGCGCAGAGTAAATATTAAAGTCAAAGGAGATGGTAAAACCATGGTTACCAAGGAAACCAGTTTTGTAGGACCTCTACTCTAGCACTCATTAAAGATCTAAACATATGAACTGGGGAAAAGGAATAGCAATTTTTTTAATCTTATTTATAGGATTCATTCTAACGCTAGCAATAATTTTAATGCAAGCGAACACAGATCTTGTGGGTGAAGACTATTACAAAAAAGAAATTGCATATGAGGATGAAATAGTTGCAGAATCAAATGCTAAAAAAGCAGGAGCGGAAGTAATTACTGAGATTTCAGATGAAGGCTTATTTATCCATATAAAAAATATGGATTCTCCAGAAAATGTTACTATTCATTTGCTCAGAGGAAATAATCAAAAGTTAGATGTATCCGTTAAAGGTGATGGGGCAGCAACTTTCATAGAACGTTCAGAACTCGTTGATGGAAAATACATTCTTACTGTTAACTGGAAAAAACAAGATGCTCTTTATCAAGTCAAAAAAGATATATGGGTGAATTAACAACATTAATTATCACGGCCTTCTCATTGGGGCTAGTCACCAACCTTCACTGCATTGGTATGTGTGGTCCAATAGCCATGGCGCTGCCTTTAAATAGAACTTCGCCAATGAAAATTGCAGGTGGTATCACGAGCTATTCTATTGGCAGAAGTGCAGGGTATGCATCACTTGGTGTGATTGTTGGCTTAATTGGAATGAGTGCTTCTCTCATAGGTGCTTTGCAATGGATTAGCATTATGTCTGGAATACTTATAGTTGTTTTTGCCTGGGGTAACTTCTACCATTCCTCTTCTCGTAGCTTCTTCCTTAATAAATGGGTGATGAAAGCAATGTCCAAACTTTTAAAAAATAAATCGAACAAAACCAAGCCATCTCGCTTGTTTGGAATAGGTTTGATTAATGCATTTTTGCCCTGCGGAATGGTATACATCGCACTCATCGCTGCTCTAAATACTGGTAACCTTGGTAATTCAACGCTATTCATGTTTGTATTTGGAATTGGTACCCTACCTGGTTTTATCTTTCTGGGTGCATTGAAGAGCACTTTCGCAAAGCTGGCATTTTTCAATAAGCGCTTGGTACTTGCTTCATTGATCTCTATTGTTGGGGTGGCAATGATTTTGAGAGGACTCAACCTTGGCATCCCTTTCATTAGTCCAAAAATGGAAATGAATATTGCTGCAGAAGAAAAGGAAATTGAAGACTCAGAGGTTGTTATAGAGGCAGAATTATCTTGCTGTTCTAGTGCTAAAGAAGAATGTGAGGCAGAGTAGATCCGTTTAGTATGCTAATGTTTAAAAATTCTACTATTTTTATTGAAAATTCTAGACATGGAAAATCTATCGCAACAAGATTGGAAAACTAAACTAGCATCAACTGACGATGCAGTAATATTAGATGTAAGAACTCCGGGTGAATGGGCTGAAGGTATAATACCAAATGCTGAAAAAATCGACTTTCTTGACGCTGATAGTTTCGTTGGGAACATTGAAAAACTAGACAAAAACAAAACTTATTTCGTTTACTGTAGAAGTGGAAATAGGAGTGGTCAAACATGTCAGTTTTTGGATCAGCTCGGTTTTAAAACATCGTATAACTTACTTGGTGGTATGATGGAGTGGCAAGGAGAAACAACAAAAGAGTAAAACTGTGCAAATTAACCTAAGTACCACAGACAGAGTTCTAAGGTTTTTACTCTTTGGAGTATCGATCACTCTATTCCTACTTGAGGTTGTAACTGGTTGGCTTGCATACTCTCTTATAATCGTAGGTACAATTTTACTTTTAACCAGTCTCATGAGTTTTTGCCCAATCTATAGATTGTTTGGAATACGTTCTATTCGAACGAAGGGTTCCTCTAAAAAATAAAAGTGGATACCAAAGGCATCCACTTTCATTTAATATCACTAAATATTTTAAGGCATTACATCACCTTTTATTGTTACTCGTTTCGTAGAACCAGGAATATTGGCAGTAACTGTAATTGATTTAGAAACAGGCTTCCCTTCTTGACCATTTTTAGATGTAAAAGTCACTTCCAATTCTCCTGTCTCACCAGGCATTATTGGCTCCTCAGGCTTTCTTGGCACTGTACAACCACAAGATGCTTTTGCATCATTAATAACAAGTGGTTTATCTCCAGTATTTTTCACAGTAAATACAGTTGAAACAGGCTCAGCTTTTGGAATTGTTCCAAAATCATATTCTAATGGAGTAATTTCCATCGTTGTCTGCTTAGACAAGCGCTCTTGCTCTTGTTTTTCGCGCTCAATACGACGCTTTTCAGAGGCTTTTCTTAGTTCTTCGAGATTTTCATTGTTTGCCGCAAGTTTGGAACGCTTTTCACCTTCCTTCACCTCAATATCAACATTACTACTATCGTTTGCACATGCCGCCATCAGTAATAAACCGACGAATACATAGATCATTCTTTTCATAATTCACGTGTTTGAATACAAATATATAAATCCAGTTGAAATAATAAAATCACTTTTCAACTAGCTCCATCTCATCATATCTATCATTCTTTAGAGACTCATAGGCCTTCATGAAGATTTCATTTTTTACATTAAAGATCTGATAAAACGCCGAATAATCCCAAAGGTTTTGAGCTATAGACGCCTTTAGTCGAATTTTCAACAAGTCCTTACTTACTCTATAATCCTCTTCTACGAACTTAAGTGTAGAATCCGCATTAACGGAATACTCAAAAAATTCATTCATAAAATCTTCATTAGTCGAGAAATCTTCCTTGAATGATTTAACATCGCCGTATTTTTTTAAAATTTCTTCTCTATTACCATTAGCGTAATCTAATGAAAATCGATTAATCACTCCTGCTCTGCTCAGTTTCTTGTAGAAAGGAGAGTACTCCAAGGTGTCTAAAGGAACGAATAAGTCAGGCATTATTCCTCCTCCTCCGTAAACGTCTCTTCCTTTCTCTAAAGTTTTATGAATGAGGGAGTCTGGAAGATCTATACTATCTCTATGCATCATCTCTCCATGTTCATAACGTTCTATATAGTCGTTTCTGTAATCATCAAGATCATCATATGGCTTTTGAATAAACCGTCCACTTGGCGTGTAATAACGAGCAATGGTCAACCTCAATTGAGAACCATCTGATAATTCTATAGGCCTTTGCACTAAACCTTTCCCGAAAGATCTTCTTCCCACGATCATCCCTCTGTCCCAATCTTGAATCGCTCCAGCCAAAATTTCACTTGCAGAAGCTGAACTTTCATCAATTAACATTATCAAGCGTCCTTTTTCAAAATTCCCCTTATTCTCTGCCTTTAATTCGCTTTTTGGTTGACGTCTCCCTTCTGAGTAAACAATTAATTTATCATCGGAAAGAAACTCATCAGCAACGTTTTTGGCTCCATATAGTAGTCCCCCACCATTTCCTTGTAGATCAAAAATCAGATCTTTCATCCCCTGCTTTTTCAAGTCTTTAATGGCTTCTCTCACCTCATCTTCAGTTGTTCTTGAGAAATTAGTAAGCTTCAAATAACCTGTTGTCTTATCTACCATATAGGCACTCACTACAGAGTGAACTGGTATTTTATCTCTGGTTACCGTAAACTCAATTAAATCACGTTCTCCTCGATCAATCTCAACTTTCACCTTAGTACCCATCTCTCCTAATAATCTTTCCCGTACACCTGAATTACGAAGTCCTTGACCGGCAACATTTTCTCCATCGATTTTAATAATCTTGTCTCCAGCCTGAATACCTATCTTCTCTGACGGTCCACCCGGAATTGGATTTACTACCAAAAGAGTATCACGCAATATATTGAACCTAATACCTACACCTACAAAACTACCATTGATTCGTTCATTGGCTTGCAACACCTCTTCAGCAGGAATATATGTTGAGTGAGGGTCTAATTTTTCTAACATAGCAACAATAGCTGCTTCACTAATTTCTTTACTTGGCACTTCATCAACATACATCCGATCAACGTATGTATAAACTTCATACAAACGACGCATATCTGGATCTTCCTGGGAGAAAGACTGCGCTGAAATAAATAAGGCTATTATAGAGAAAAAAATACTTTTCATAATTTTGATTTTGGTTTTCACCTTGCAAAAACAAGTCCAAAAAGACCTGGTAACAAGGGATAACGATAAATATAGTTAATTGTTCTATTCTAAAGTCCTAATATTTGCTAAATGTATTCATCGAGCGATAAGCGGTAAATGGCAAAATTATTGGATGGTATTAGATGATATGCACAGAGATGTGTTGAAGTTAAAACAACTCTTGATATCAAAACAATAGAATAATTCACTTTCTTCGTAACTAAATAATGCGTGTAGTAATCATTTCCATATTATTTGTTTTTTGTGCTGACTTTTCCTCAGGACAAGTATTAGCTTTTGACGATCTTGAAATGAGATACGATCAAGGACATTACAGGAATGTATACCGAAAAGCAAGACGTTTACTGGACAAGCCCCAATACGACTTTTCTCTTTTACCTGAATATTATATTGCGCTAACAAAACTACAGCTTTCTCAAAACGAAGTATGGTATAAAAGACATAAATATGCTTTAGTAGAGGCTAAAAGAACTTTTATTGAGCTTCAAAGAACTCACGAAGGTAGAGAGCTATTGGAGAGGCATCAATATGAGATTAGCAGTTTAAAAAATGACCTCAGGATTTGGCTAGGTGAACTCAAACTAAAAGGAAACAAGGAAGTTTTCGAACGTGTAAATGACCTACTCAATACTTTATTTGTAGATGTACCCAATGCAACAGACCTACCAGCGGATAAAGTTATAATTGAAGAAAACACAGAAGACAAAGTTGTCCCAATAGCAGTTAGCTCAGATACAAGAACAAAGCTATTGAAAGGAGCTCAAGATCTTTTAGGCACTCCTTATAAATGGGCGGGAATAGATCCTTCTGGATTCGACTGCAGCGGATTCACTTCGTATGTCATGAAAAATGAAGCAGGAATTATTCTAAAAAGAAGAGCCGAAGATCAATACATTGCATCAACAAAAATAAAGCGAAAACATGTTAAACCGGGTGACCTTGTGTTCTTCAAAAATGGTTCCAAAATATCTCATGTTGGTATTGTTTTCTCAATCAACAATAATAGTATACAAATGATTCACTCCAGCACTTCTGTTGGAATTTCCATCGTTGATATCTACCAATCCTCTTATTGGAAACAAAGAATAGCAGGTTTCGGCACCTATATTCTAGAATGATTTCGCTTCCGACAAACGTCTTGTCAATGCGATCACAAATAACACTGTGATGATAGCCCCTGAGCTGATTAAGAAAGGAAAAGATCTTAATACACCAGCATCAAGCATGACCAGAATTCCAAAAAGAAATAAAAGCATTGCACTTAGTGCTGAACAAACATTAACAAAATTAACTCCTGGTTTTCGAAAGAAAAATGAAGCCGATAAAAGACCTACGCCAAGTTGAAGGAATGTCAATGAAATATAATTTCTCCAATATGTTTCCATAAAGTCTGGATCAAAACAGGCTATCAGAGGAATCAATGATGGGAGAAATGCAATAGCGTATATTAGTAAACTCAAGAACCTACTATCTACATCATTGAGTTTATAAAAATAAGCGGTAGAGAATGTAAGCGTTAATGCCGTTGACAAAACAAGGTAAGGGGTATACACTAAAGCGAATAAAGGAAACAATATTAAATAGACAACCAAACCTATAGAAAGGATCAAAGAGATTACGGCAAATAAACCAAATACTCGCTTCATTTATAATGACTTTGGTTTAAATATACATATTTATTTCAGTTTAGAAGATAAATGTGTACACACCACAAGTTCCCATAAGACTCTCGATCCAACGTTAGCATCCCATTCGTCAGCAGATCCAACCTCACACAAATCAAAACCTATAATTTTCCTTCCTGATGAAATGATTCGCTCAAAAAGGTAACGTATCTCCTCTAGCTTTAAACCACCTGGTACAGGAGTGCCTGTATTTGGACATAGACATGGATCTAATCCATCTATATCAAACGATATATAAACGAGCTCAGGGAGTTCATTGATAATTTCAGTGACCTGTTCACTCCAAAACTCTCCCCTATACTGCCCCCCTTTCAGATCCCAATCAAAAAAAGTAGTTATTCTATTATCATTTTTGATCCTATCAAATTCTTCTTGACACAAATCACGAACCCCTAACTGAATCAAAGATTTAACGGACTTTACATCACTCAATACATTGTGAAATATACTGGCATGTGACTGTTTAAAGCCTTCATATGAATAACGAAGATCTGAATGGGCATCAATTTGCAGAATCCCAAAAGCGTCATAATGCTCTCCTAATGCGCGCAACAAACCTAGGGGTATACTGTGCTCCCCTCCAAGAGCTGCAGGAGTCTTGCCCTCTAAAAGAATTTTTTTTGATTTTTGGTATAATGCATTCGAAATATTTTCGTGGGCTTCATTTGCCGCCTCAAGAAATAATGAGTGTTTAGAGTCTCGCTCTAGTTCTCCACCATTCTCCAGAAATTCTAGATATTCCGAGGAAGCCGAACGCATCTTATTATTAATACTCAACATATCCTCAGACACAGAAGTCATATGGACCTTAATGTCATGAGCATTATGCAATGACGGATGAAAAAAATCGAGTTGAGTTGATGCACTTAGAATCATATCCGGTGCACTAGCCGTTCCTTTCCTGTAAGATGCAGTCAAGTCCCACGGAACAGGAACGATTACAATATCAGCCTCTTCTTGAGAGACAGGGAAGCCAAATATATTTCCGTTTTTTATACCAACAGCATTAGGGTCAAAATCATTCATTGTTCAAAATGGATTTTACAAAATTAGGAAGAGCTAAAGCGGCTTTATGTATCGCTGCATTGTAGTACTGTAAATTGTTCTTCTCTACAAATTCCTCGACAGCAGGTTCGTAAATATCGGTAATCCTCATTTCCGAATCTTTCAAACCAAATTGGAAACTCCACATACCCGTTGGATATGTAGGCACATAAAATAATGCCACATGTGCACTTCCTTCACCAAAGATTCCCTTGATCGTTTGATGTAATTCAGCAAAAGCATTTTCATTGAATTTTGGCGATTCACCCTGAGCAACTAGAATACCTCTCTCATTCAGCGCCTCGTAACAATTTGTATAAAAGTCTACTGTGAACAAACCTTCTGCAGGTCCAACAGGATCTGAACCATCCACTATGATCATATCATATAGTTCACTTTCTGAATTCTTTATGAATTCTATCCCGTCACCAACGATTACCTTAAGTCTTTCATCTTCAAATGAAGAAGCAATAGTAGGAAGGTGTTTCTTACATGCCTCTATCACTTCACCATCTATCTCGACCATTGTTACCTTTTCTATCTCTGGGTGACGAAGAACTTCCCTCACCGTACCACCATCTCCTCCACCAATAACTAATACTTTCTTGACATTTCCATGAGCAAAAATTGCCGGATGAGCAATCATCTCATGATAGTGAAACTCATCATTCTCAGTTGTCATGAACATATCGTCAAGTGTCAGCAACTTCCCATACTTTGGAGACTCTAATATTCGAACACGCTGATACGGAGATTGCACATCATGCAGAACTTCACCAGTATACCTTAATGACACGGCCTGATTTTCATCTTTATCAGTAAACCAAACATTACGAGTATACATATCAGGGTTCTGCCATTCATCAGCCTTCTGGCGCATGGAAGTGATATCAAAATCGTTTCGCGTCAACAAATTCTTAGATCCTCGTTTTATTTCAATAGCAG
Organism: Brumimicrobium sp.; assembly: GCA_965659845.1. GTDB lineage: Bacteria > Bacteroidota > Bacteroidia > Flavobacteriales_D > Crocinitomicaceae > Brumimicrobium. Next base: position 3,763 of record CBFHXS010000056.1, on the reverse strand, counting down.
AGTAAGAAGAAGACTTAAAACACTCTTTCAAGAAATCAAAAGAGATCCATGCATCCATCTCTCCACAAGTAAATAGGTCAACAGCAGCATAGCCATATTCAGGCCACGTATGTATTGCCAAATGACTTTCTTCGATTACTACAACTCCTGAAACACCGTAAGGCGAAAAATGATGAAAGGTAGAATTAATAACAGTCGCTCCTGCTTTTATAGCCGCCTCAACCATATCATTTTCTATACGAGACACATCATTCATGATATCCGGCTCACATCTCATGAACTCTACTAAAATATGATTTCCTAATGCTGACATTTAGCTCTTTTTTTTACGAAATTACGATTAATATTTATCTGATTCACTAAAAAATGAATACCCGAAAAAAATGATCTTTATCAGTGGTTAACTAAAGAGTTGACGAAAATAATTCTTCGATGAATTCACGTCTATTAAACCATGTATTCCAGGAATGCTCAAATTGTTAAAGTCTTCTTCAAACTCACTTTCATTGGAATATCGACACGTTCGTTGAACGATGTTACCAAGCTCAACAAAAATCATATTAGCATCTGCCTCATTCAGCGTTGTAGAAAGTTCCAAACACTGCCGTAAATAAGCATAGAAATAAAAGAAATCAAAAAGTTTAGAATGACTTTTACTTTTCCTATCAATAAATACTATTTCGTTCTGGCGATTCTTGAGAACGTTAAAATGAGTCAAATCTCCATGGACATTTTCTTCATCACTAACTACAGCATTCCAGTGTAACCCCAGTGCTTTTTCTATAATTGATTTATTTCTATCGAATTCTTCAAGCGTATACTCTGACAACAAAGGATAACCTAAAAAATCACTTTTCTCCCATGTTTTAGAGCTCGATTTCCTCCAAACAAAAATAGGTTCATTATTTTCAAATTCAAATAGAATAGTCTTGTTAGGTTTAATCATTCCGATAAACGAAGCATCATTCTTAGGAGCGTCAATATTTTTGAGAAAAAATGATCTCAAGAATACAACCAGCTTACTTTTCAGTAAACGAAAATAAAAGGAATCCTTGGGTGATAATTGAATATATAAGTTTTTGAAAAGGAAAGAATTGATCATTCCTTTGCTATAAACCAGACAAAAGCTCTGCTTCTTCGGAAAGAAGTTTATTTTAATCATATCGAGCAAAAGTAAAGCTGTCTATTCTTCTGAGATGGATCGTCATCAGACTTTTCTCTTATAAGTTGTACTTTATCAAATGTACTTTTCAAATAATTAATTTGATCTCGCTGCTGCTGCTCGCTGCCGTTTGATTCAAAAACTAAATTTGAGGAGATTTTACTTATAAAAGTGATTACTTCTTTCCAATTTTGAATCCACATACAGATTGAAAGTAAGAAAACAACATCTACTTTATCTTCTTGAATAAAGTCTTTTATGTAGTCCAAATTTTCACGCTCCAAATCAAAAACAAAGAAATCCAAGTTATTGGTTCCACCGCTTGACTTCATCTTATTTGCTGCGTTGATCATTTTGGAATCATAATCTATACCAACACCGTACTTAATCTTATCTGCTATTTCAAAGAGCATTCCTCCTTGATTGCATCCGAAATCAATTACGCTTGAGTTTGTAAAATCAAAAGGAACTCCTTCTAGCCTTTGTCCAGGATTACGCTGACCTTTGAATTCATGGCCGTCTATTGTAAAAGAATGGTAACCAGAATTGAACTGACCACCAGAATAACTTGTTCCACTTTTTTTAGTGTAATTGAGAAGGTTCATAATACGTAATACTTTAGCGCTATACTCCTCATTATTCTCAAGGTTAAATCTTTCGATATCAACCTTATACTTATTTCGATTAAGTTTAGCTTTTAGCTTATCAATAACCTTCATTTTTCCCATCTTTTATAATATTCAATAATTGTTGTTCTCTTTTATCTAGTGAGTAGTTTTCGACGATCCTATTGCGAGCTATAGCGCTTAGGTCATTTAGATTTTTCTTCTCAACTAACAAATTTACCAAATTATGTAGATCATCCGCACTTCTTTTCTTTAAGATAAATCCAGATGGACCAATAATTTCTGGAATTTCATTCACCGACGAGCCTATTGGTATGCAACCACAAAGCATTGCTTCGCATAAGGAAAGTCCAAAACCTTCAAAAATAGATAGTTGAAAATGAAATGAAGACTTCGAATATTCTTCTCTTAATTCCTGTTTAGTTAATACCCCCAAAGGATGTAAGTTCTCAGGAATATCTATATCTACAAAATCTGCTTTACTGCAACCGGCAATATAAAATTGCAGGTGCTTGTTTCTTGCGGCAACTTCTACTATTAAATCTCCTCCTTTCAGGGTGAATTGATTTCTTGAAAAAACAGCAATAAAACGATTTTCTATTCTCTTGATTTGATTCTGAAACTTCCAATAATCAATATCAAGTCCATTATGCACAACGGAAAAAGGTGTTTTTAAATCTGGAATAAAGCACTTAATCCCTTGACACATTCCTTGTTTAAAATAATCATTTTTATCGTAAATGATAGATTTGCTAACGGGTAATAGCATTTTCGCTTTTTGATACGACAATCTACAAAAAGCACTTAGGACGGGTTTACTTAAACTTCCATAATTCAATTCTTTTATGGCCGCACTATCAGTTCCATGCAAAATAATATAAACAGGTATATTGAACCATTTACCAATATACGCAGGGATCAAAGACCAGTATCCCCCAAACTGAATTACCATTGCATCCAGGCTCCTTACTTTGAAAATAATTGAAAAAAACTGAGCAATTAGATAAAAGCCTAAAAGGGACTTCTTCCTCCAATCAAATAAGTTCAATCGAATATTAAAATGCTTATTCAATAACTGATAATCCAAATCAATAAAAGAATTTCGATAGGGCAAAACCATCAAAATATTTAAATGAGAACTCTTTTTTTTGTTTTGATTCATATATCAGAAAAGAAGTAAAAGGAAATTTAGATCTGTGAATATCATCAAAAATAAATAAAATTAGGTTTATCAGAAGAATACATCTAAGTATTTGAACTTGAAAAGAAGTAGTAACGAAAACAGTTACTCAAGGACACTTTTAACTCTTAGGCAAATACTTCCTAACTATCTGATTAAAGTCATCAGAAATATTCATAAAGTATATAAGAAGCGTATATATGATAATCACTGATACACTTCTCAAAACTAAGTCAAGAATCTGTATTTCAAAAACAGGAAAAAAATACAAGATAAAATAAGTGGTAAAAATAGCTAAAAGCCCTTTAATTGTTCCTGAACTAACTGGGTAGATGTCAAACCTTTTAGAGATAATTACCATTCGAATTATGTTGATACATAAAACAGCCATTAAAGTCCCTAGGGCTGCCCCTTCTATGCCATACAACGGAATGAATACTACATTGAAAATTACTGCTATGAGAATTGAAAATAGAATGATGTAAGTATTGTAACGGTATAGCTTAGATGATGCTATAATTTCAAAATTTACACTCGTTACCATATCAACAAGTTGGGCTATTCCTATAAATAAAACAACATAATAAGTACTTCCATAATCATCTGGCAAAATAGAATATATAAAATCCATATTTACAAGAACCCCGAGAAAAAGTCCACCACCTATGAGTAGCATATTTGTCCCTAACCTCTTGTAAAGCGCTCCTAAATCATTAAGATTATTATTGGCTACATATTCTGAAATTTTAGATACAGATGCATTTCTGAGGTGCTTTGACGGAATACTCACAATAA
>CBFHXS010000055.1:0-16556 GCA_965659845.1 Brumimicrobium sp. | reverse complement strand
TAACTTCGAAGAATGAGGTATATTTTTCTTGCATTTACGATTTGTATATTCAGTTTTTTAGCGACTGCTCAGAACAAAACAATAGACTGGTCTGATATTGATACATTGAATACTGTTATGAATAATGACGGAAATCAAAAGCACTTTTTTATTGATGTTTATACAGATTGGTGTGGTTGGTGCAAACGAATGGATGCGACTACCTTTTCTGATCCAGAAGTCGTTGAGTTGATGAATAAATATTTCATTCCCGTGAAGTTTGATGCTGAGCAAAAGGAATCAATCTTGTTCAGTGGTAAAGAGTTTAAATTTGTCGAGAATGGAAGAAGAGGGTACAATGAGCTTGCTGCTGCACTCATGCAGAATAAAATGAGCTATCCAACGGTAGTTCTCTTGAATGAGAGTGCTCAAATGATTCAGCCTCTTCCGGGTTACCGCTCAGCAGAAGACCTTAAACCAATTTTAATCTTTATAGGGACAGGGATTTATAAGGAAAAGTCCTATGATGAATTTCTTAAAACCTACGAAAAGAGCTGACTATTGAATGGCTGATTTTAGTATTTGGCCAAAACGATAAACATCTTCGTAGGAATTGTAAAGTGGTGCAGGAGCAATTCGTATCACATTGGGCTCTCTCCAGTCGGCTACAACTCCTTGATTAGCCATTGCATCAAACAACGCCTTACCTTGCCCGTGTGCTAAAATAGATAATTGTGCCCCTCTTTTTTTTGGGTTTTTAGGTGTTATGATTTCAAACTCTGCTTTCTCCGATGAGTTAGAGATTTCATTGATCACAAACTCCAAATATGCCGTAATATCATCTCTTTTTTCAAAAATAGCCTTAGTTCCAACTTTTTCAAAAATATCTAAAGACGCATTGTGTGCTGCCATTCCTAAAACAGGGGCATTACTTAATTGCCATCCTTCAGCACCTTCTATGGGTTGAAATCCTGGTTTCATTTGAAAGCGTTCAGCCTTATCATGCCCCCACCATCCAGCAAATCTTGGAAGATCTTTATTTTTCGCATGCTTTTCATGAACGAACAAACCTGAAACACCTCCTGGACTTGAGTTTAAGTATTTATATGAACACCAAGCTGCGAAATCAACCCCCCATTTGTTAAGTTCTAATTCTACATTTCCGGCAGCGTGGGCCAAATCCCAGCCAACAATTGCACCTACGTCATGACCTGCTTTTGTTACTTTTTCCATTTCAAAACGTTGCCCTGTGTAATAATTGACACCGCCAATCATAACCATTGCAAGTTGGTCTCCCGTTTCGTTGATTTTGGCGATAATATCTTCTTCGCGTAAAGTATGTTCACCTTCTCTTGGAAAGACTTCTATAATTGCATCCTCAGGCTGGTATCCATGAAATTTAACCTGAGACTCCAGAGCATATTGATCTGAAGGGAAAGCTTTGCCTTCACATAATATTTTATTTCTCTTTCCTTCTGGACGGTAAAATGACACCATTAAAAGGTGAAGATTCGTTGTTAAAGAGTGAGTAACTACTACTTCCTTATTTTTAGCACCTACTATTTTCGCAATCTTAGGGGTAAGAATTTCATGGTAAGAGAACCAAGGGTTTTTAGCCTCAAAATGCCCTTCAACCCCCCATTTAGCCCAATCATCTAATTCATCCTGGATGTAGTTTTTTGTTTTTTTCGGTTGCAGACCTAAAGAATTTCCTGTGAAATATACTACCTGGTTTTCATGAAAGTTTGGAAAGAAAAACTCATTTCTATATTTATGCAATGGATCTTGTTGATCTTTACTTTGTGCGTATTGAAGGGTGTTTTTAAACTCCATAAGGTTAAAATTTGTTGGCTTCGAAGTTAATGATTTCTTTCTCGATATGAGAGAGTCTGGTTTGTTTTTACTTTTTTTCTCAACCAATACAACTTATTCTTTGTATTTTTCGTCCGTACTACGAAACAACTATAAATTTGCTTATAATGAACTTACTACGCACGTTAATTTTAATTCCATTGCTATCATTTTTTTCAATTAGCAGTTTTGCCTCTCACATAGTAGGAGGTGAAATTTATTACGATACAATTGGACTTGATGCAAACGGAGACATGCAGTATAACCTATATTTCGAGCTCTTTCGAGATTGCGCGGGTATTGACTTTCCCGGAGAAGGACTTTCAGACGCCTTTAATTATACGATTTTTGATGAAAACGGCAATGTAATAGCAAATGCAGATATTCCTTTCAATGGTGCCACAGAATTACCCTTGGTATATGACGATCCATGTGTTGAACCACCAGATGATGTTTGTATAGAAAGTGCAATCTATCAAGGTGTTGTATCTCTTCCTGTTATTGCTGGAGATTATATTATTGCCTATCAAGTTGGTAACTGGGCAGGTTCTTATGTTAATTTCACGGATCCTTCACAACTAGGAATGACAATTTCAGCTGAGATTCCAGGAACAAATTCCGTTTCTGAGGCAAATAATTCACCTCGCTTTGCGGATTACCCACAAATTGTCTTTTGTCTAGACAACCAATTAACTATACCTTCAAATATGATAGAGGAAGATGGAGATAGCTTAGCTTTCACGCTTTGCGACCCGCTGGTTTACCAAAATACTGGAAATGGTCTGAATCCTGATCCGGAAGATCCGCCACCATACAACTCAATTCCATGGGAGCCAGGATTCTCTGCAAATCAGCCTTTCGAGAATGGTTCACCCACTTCAATTGATCCGATAACGGGTGATTTCTCAGTTACTCCAAGTTTATTAGGAAACTTCGTTGCAAGAGTGTGTGTAGAGGAATGGCGAGATGGTGTTTTAATTAACACTCATTCTAGAACATTTGGATACACAATTGTTGAGTGCGAAACAGAACCTTCTTTTGAAGTAAGTGTGCTTGGAGGAGGAAACATCATAGAGGGTTGTGGAGGTTTTCAATTCCTTATTGAAAGAAATGATACAGTTGGTTCTGTTGAACTTTATGTTGAGACTTCTGGCGATGCGGTAATGGGCACTAATTATAACAACCTAGACGATACAATTACTATTCCCGAAGGTGTAGCAAATGACACTATTGATGTGTCTACTATATATCAACCGGAAGAAGATGGGGGGCTTTCGGGAACTGTTTACATACTTTATGAAAACCCTTGTACAGGGTTACTTGACACAGTTTCAACATCTTTCGTCATTGAAGACTACATAGAAATGCAATTGCAAATCGAAGATAGTATTAATCTTTGTGCTGAATTAGGAGAGCAGTATTTACTCACTCCATCAATATTTTCTGGAGGTGTAGGTCCATATTATTACGAGTGGGGTAACTATATAACTCAGTATCCGAATAATGACACTATTATTATAGATGCAACGTTATTGGAAGATAACTTAAATCAATATAGCCTGAAAGTCATCGATGCATGTGGGTTTGAAATACAAAGTCCTTTAATTAACGTATACGAGCAATGTAGAGTTGTTGCTCCTAACATTATAACTCCGAATGGAGATAATACGAATGACTTTTTTATACTCAGGAATAATGCAGATTATGATAAAATTAGTTTGCAGATATTTAACCGTTGGGGGAACTTGATTTTTGAAAGTAATGACTATCAAGACGATTGGAATGGTCTTGATATGAATGAAAACCCTGTTGTTGAAGGAGTTTATTTCTACACGGCAACTCCAGCTGGAGATAAATACATTTACAGAGAGAGTGATGATGAAAATCCCTACTTAATGCATGGATTTGTCCATGTAGTTCGTGGTAAGCAATAATTATCCATTCGATTAGACATACTTCCTTAGGATGCTTATTTTTGTGAAAACGAAAATAAGTATCCATGGAAAGAAATAAGTCTGAAGAACTGTACAAAGAAGCATTGAACTATTTCCCAGGAGGTGTGAACTCTCCTGTTCGCGCTTTCAAAGCAGTAGAAGGAGCACCACTTTTCATCAAAAAAGGTCGTGGTCCTCATATTTGGGATGAAGATGGTAATAAGTTCATCGATTTCTGCTGTAGTTTCGGACCTTTGATTCTTGGTCATAACCACCCTGAAGTATATGAGAATATAACTGAAAATCTTCAAAATGGAACAAGTTTTGGAGCGCCAACGAAGCTCGAGAATCAATTGGCGGATATTATTCTTTCCAGAAACCCATTTATAGATAAAATTAGGTTCGTTAGTTCAGGAACAGAGGCTGTGATGTCTGGAATACGACTTGCAAGGGGTTATACTGGTAAAAATAAGATTATCAAATTTGATGGTTGTTACCATGGACACGTAGATTCATTGCTTGTAAAAGCGGGATCTGGACTTGCTACTTTTGGTGAGAGTTCAAGTGCAGGTGTACCTGAAAATGTTGCTTCAGATACTATCGTTATTCCATTGAATGATGAAGAAGCATTAACGACTTGTTTTGAGAAATATAAAGATGAATTGGCATGTGCTATAATAGAGCCTATACCTGCAAATAATGGATTACTTCTTCAGGAAAAATCTTATTTGCTTAAATTGAGAGAGCTATGCACGGCTTATGGAGTGTTGTTGTTCTTCGATGAGGTAATCTCTGGTTTTAGAGTTGCATTTTCAGGTGCTGCCGAACTCTACGATATAGCCCCTGACATAGTCTCTTATGGTAAGATTATAGGAGGAGGACTTCCAGTAGGTGCTTACGGAGCTAAAGAGCATATAATGAAAAGTGTTTCTCCAGATGGTCCAGTTTATCAAGCAGGAACATTAAGTGGGAATCCCGTTGCAATGTCTGCTGGTATTGCTCAACTCTCGGTTTGTGCTCAAAAAGGATTCTATGAGGATCAAGCGAAAAGAACAAAGTCTATGGTAGATATCATCAATAGGCATTCTGAGAAAAAAGGATACGAGTTTGAAATCTTTACTGTTGGCTCAATTTTTTGGTTGGCTTTCTCGAATAAGGACGCGATTAGAAGAGCTGATGAGATAGGTTCTGATATGACTCCTTTTAAGAACTTACATAAAGCGCTATTGGAAAGAGGTGTTTATATTGGACCAAGCGGATACGAAGTTGGATTTGTCTCATTTGTTCATTCTGAGGGGATACTGAGCGAAGCATCGGCTAAATTCTGTGATGCGTTAGATGAAGTTTTTTCTTAGTCTAAGGTTTTCATGCTCAATAAGTAAGTGTAATAAGGCTTACAAACCCAAGACATATTTTTGCATAGAGTGATTGTTATTTAAAATTTTCAATATACATTTGTGGCGTCTCTAAGGGGTGTCCTGAAGTAATATTTTGGACTGAGATTATACCCATTGAACCGGATCAGGCTGATACCTGCGGCGGGAAGATGACTGACATAGTGTTAATTCTAATTAAATATTAATCCGAGAATTAGCCCCTTGTTCTTGTAAAAAGTTTACAAGACATGAATACAAATGGTTTTTTAGCGCTCACAGCGGCCTTGATGCTGTCCTTCGGCTTAATCGCCCAATCTAAAATTTCTATATCGGGTAAGATTCTATCTGAAACTCAAGATCCTTTGCCAAAAGCGAAAATCTTGATTGAGTCTGGTACAAAAAGCCAAGTTACTTATTCAGACAGCGATGGTTTTTATCGATTCGATGTAGAAGAAAATGTTGAGCTTCTAATCACTGTTCGATACTTTGGTTACGAAACGATTTCTAAATCTTTGAATACCAACAAGGATGAGGTATTGAATTTTGTAATGAAAGAAAAGTATACAACGACAGAGGAGGTGATCATATCTTCTGTTCGTCCCCAAGAAGATGCTCCGGTAAGCATGTCAACCGCAAATAAGGAAGACATTGAGAAGCGTTATTATGGTCAAGATGGAGCCTTCCTATTAGAGGAGTTGTCTCCTTCAATCGTTACGTATAGCGAGTCGGGAACAAATCTTTCTAATTATGCTGGAATACGTTTGCGTGGTATTGATCAAACAAGAGTTAATATGACATTGAATGGTGTTCCACTAAATGACATGATCGATCAGGGTGTTTTCTTTTCCAATTTTACAGACTTTGGAAATAGTATTGAATCAGTTCAGATTCAAAGAGGTGTGGGAACCAGCTCTAATGGAACATCTTCATATGCTGGATCTATTAATTTTGAATCGATCAATTTGGAGAATTCAGAAGCACAATCCAGTGTTATGTTCACAACAGGTTCTTTCGGTACGATCCGTGGAGGTGCTGAGGTTAGCAGTGGATTGTTAGAAAACAATACAGCATTTTACTTGCGATATACAGAAACTCATTCGGATGGCTATCGCTACAATATGGGGACAAATGCCCGATCATTTTTCTTTTCCGGTGGTTACTTTGGGAATAGACACAGCTTAAAGTTGACTGCATTTAACGGAAGATCTAAGAATGGTCTTGGATATGGACCTGTTGCCATTTCCGATATTGAAGATGATCCAAGAACGAATTATGTGAGCGAAAACGATGTTGATGATTTTGGTCAATTTATGACTCAACTTCAGCATGTTTTTGAGATAGACGAACGCCAAAAACTCATTTCTACAGTATACTACAGTGGCGCTGGAGGTGACTTTCCTTTTGGTTATGCAGATGCCAACGGTGATTTTGCTCAGATTAATTACCCACTATATAATGATCACGTTGGAGCAATGACCAATTTTGATGCTCGCTTTTTAGAAAATGCACTTCACATTAATGTCGGATTACATGCCAACAGATTCTTTCGAAATAATGTCGAACAGATTGTTCCAAATTATAGTGAACCTTATTACAATGACAATACAAGAAAAGATGAGTTATCAGGATTTTTAAAAGCGAACTACGCTTTGGAGAAGTTTGACTTTTTTGGAGACGTACAAGTTCGCGGGGTTAATTTAATTTTCTTCCCTGATTATGATTTTCTGGGAGGATTTGCAGATATTCCAGAAAGAAATTGGCTCTTTATCAATACCACAGGAGGAGTTACATATACGATAAACAAGAAGATGAACGCTTATGTATCGTTCGGAAGAACAGGAAGAGAACCAACACGGTTTGATATTCTAGGGTCTACTCAGATTAACCCATTTAACATTCCGATTGCTCAAGATCTCAATCAGATCGTTCCTGAGTATGTAAATGACATAGAGGCTGGTTTTCGATGGAAAAGTGAAAAGTTAGCATTGAATTTAAATGGATTTTACATGCAATTTGAAAATGAAATAGCTCCGATTGGAGAGTTCATACCTCAGGGGTTTGTTCAAGTCTATGAGAATCAAGCACCAAGTGAGCGATACGGAGTAGAAGTTGATTTTGCTTATCAGTTTCATACGAAATTCCGTTTTTCAGGAAGTGGAACGTATATGCAAGCAAACATCAGTTCTTATACAGATCCAGCAACAGACATAGTATATGAGGACATTACCCCAATTCTTACACCGGAGCTAAACCTGCAAGGTGTTTTAACGTATGAACCAATTAAAAAATTAGCAGTAGACATGCGTGGTAGGTATCTTAGTGAAGCTTATATGGAGATTACAAATAATCGTGACTTTATTGTCCCAGAATCTTTCGTTATGGACTTTAGAGTTCGATATAAATTCTATAAGGAACATTCTATAAACGTTCAGTTAAACAACCTTTTAGATACTCAGTACTTTACCTATGGTGCTCCAACAACGAGTCTGTCAGGAAACTTTGAACCCGGATATTATGTGCAGCCACCGCGACATATATATGTAACGATACAGTTAAACTTTTAGAATATGGCTAGAACTAGATTATTATTCCTTGCGCTATTCTGTGCTGTTTTGCTTTCATGTGGAACGGATACAAATGAGAAGATTGAGAATCAAAAAGTAGTTGAATCAGAAATGGAAAAAGTTCAACTAGATACTATTCACCTGGCTTTAGACTGGTCGCCCAATGTATTGCATGCGGGTATATTCTATGCAGATAAAAAAGGTATATTAAAGGAGTACGGTATACACCTTAATTGGTTCACCACGGAAATAGATAATTATCAGAAAAAACCCATACAGCGGCTACTGGATCGAGAAGTTGATCTAGCAATAGGTCCCTCAGAACACTTGTTTTTTTATGGAGACACTTTAGATCAAGATTATGCTGTAGCCTTGGCTACTATCCTTCAAAATGGTCAGAGTGCTTTCGTCGTAAAATCAAGCAATGAAATAAATACTCCAATGGATATGCAGGGAAAAACTTACATCGGCTACAAAACACCATTGGAAGAGGAAATCTTATCAGATATGATTAAAAATGATGGAGGAAATTCTGATTTCAATAGCGTTACACCACCAAGATTGAGCGTTTGGGATGCCTTTTTGAATGATAAGGGTGATATTGCTTGGATTTTTTCTCACTGGGAAGGCGCAAAGGCTAAAGCTCAAGGCATTGAATTGAACTATTTTTACCCAAACGACTTTGGGGTGCCTTATGGGTATACTTCTGTGATTATGGCGAATAAGCAGCGTGATATTGATCAAAATGACAAGATCATGCGATTTATACATGCTCTTAGTGATGCGCATCAAGCACTTTTAAACCTCAAAACTGAAAGTGTCGTGGAGTTTTTATCAAACTATTCAAATCATGATAACTTTCGAAATGCAGAGATCCTTGAATTTGCCTGGGAAGATGTCAGAGAATCGTTTTTGAATAGCTCTGGACGGTGGGGCTGCATGAATGATTCAGTATGGCTTGATTACTATCAATGGATTAGGAAACACGATGTTCATCATTTTAATTACGAGATTGAAGATGTTTCAACCTACTACGAGCATGTTTTGATTAATGATTAAAGCTAAAGAGGGGTATAAAACTGCCCCTCTTTTTATTTTATATAATAAATTCTTTTTCCAATTTCAGGACTTTTGGGACAAATACTTCATCCTCTATTCGGGCATGAATATTAAGGTGATTTTCTAAAGAAGCTAACTGATTCAGTAACATGGATATTGGATGGAGCTGTTTGTAGTTGTTTTCACTCTTAAGCACTTTTCGCATAGCCGAAAGATCTTGTTCAGTATCTGAGTGGTTAGCTAAAAAGTGATTCAATGAAGGACTTCCCTGAAGAAAGTAAAAGCGATGCTCTTCAGAGGGTGCACAATTTGTACTCAATAGGAGGTCAACGTATTTAAAAATTGTATTCTCTTCTCTTTCAATGTGCTCAACTAAATGAGTTTTATATTCCTGAAAGAACATATGTAAAATTCTGAAAAGTTTATATTCCGAGAACTTGGTATAAACATGAGTCAGCTGTTGTTCTATTTCGGGTAGCTTCTTCGACAAATAAAATTCATGACTCATTTTAAGGTAAGAAAGTACGTCTTTCAATTCGAAAGAGGAATATTGCTCAATCTTAAAGAGTAAAGGTCTTCTTAAGTCTTCTGCTACCTGCTGGTAAAGTGATAGGGTTAATTTGTTGCTTGTGGCTGTATCAGGTATAAAACCAATAATCTTCTCTAGATCATCCGAGGAATTAATATTTAAGTTATTCATAACGAATCAATTTTATTCAAAGTACGACCATTTACAAATCAATATCAATACCATTATCTAGGTAACTTACTTTGTGCGAAATAGAATTAGGTAAATTTACCTACATACAGTACTCAATTAGTCAGTACATTAGATTATTCAGCTTTATTTATCATAAAAGAAACACACTAATTGATTAAAAACGCTTTAGGAACCACTTAAATACAAACTAGTTTTCTAACGATAATATTTGCCGTTCTGGCGGTTTATTGTTCATTTTTATAGAATGAGTGTAGGTAAAAATTTATATTTTTACCTACTAATGCACTCAAATTCATGACACTATATTTAAGTCAAATATACATTGCAGATGATCATGAGATCGTAGCACAAGGTATTTCCGCATTAGTAAGTAAAGTTCTCGAAACTGAAGCTGTGCAAGTTGTAAAGAATGGCGAGGAATTGATTCGGAAGGTCCTTTCGAAGAAGCCTTCTCTTGTAATATTAGATGTTGAAATGCCTGTTAAGGATGGACTTGAAACCCTCAAAGACCTTCGGTCACGTGGCTACACTTTTCCTGTCCTAATGCTTTCAATGGTTGAAGAACAAGCAATTATTCAAAGTGCAATGGACTTAGGCGCCAATGGATACCTCCACAAAGACTGTTCAGAAGAAGAGTTAAAAGAGGCTTTGGAGGCTGCAAGTCGAAATGAATTCTATTTGTCAAAAGAAGCAAAGAGCGCTATGGTAGGAATAAAGTCTGCTAAGCAACCTCATGGTTATTCTCAAGCCTATAATATAACCAAGCGTGAATTAGAGGTTTTAGAACTCATTTGTGAAGGTCTGACGTCAAAAGAGGTAGGTAATAAACTTTTTATAAGTGCTAGAACTGTAGAGTCTCATAAGGAAAATCTAATGCAAAAACTAGATGTAAACTCCTCTTCCAAACTAGTAGCAAAAGCACTTAAAAATCAATTGGTATGAAAAGTTTCATTTGGAACTTCATTCTCTTGATGGTATTCATGGCGATGTCTTTTTTATCCTTGACACAACAGTCAAAAATTGATAGCATTCTCAATGTAATAGAAAATACGGACGATGACTCTACTAAATATGATTTGGTGAATAGAATAGGGTTTACTTACATTTTTCGTTTTCCGGATAAGTTCCTACCCTTTGCAAATAGACATTTAGAAGGTGCTCGAAAAGATGATTTTAAATCCGGCATTGCTAATCTCTACAATAATATAGGTATCTACTATGACGTTATAGGCATAAGGGATTCTTCGGAATTCTATTTTAATAGGGCATTAGATTATAGTCGTGAAAACGAACTTGATGATGTTCATTCCAAGGCATTAAACAACCTGGGGATGTTCCATTGGAATAAAGGAGAGTTCGAAAAAGCCTTACTTTATTTTTTCGAATCTTTAGACCTGCTTAATGAGACAGAAGAAGATGAGGTAATGCGAGAGAAATTCGCCTCAACATCCAGAAGTAATATCGGATTGATTTACCAAGAAATGGGGCTTTATGAAAAAGCGATTACCTCTCACTTGATAGCATTGGAGATCCGTGAGAGATATGATATTCGAGGAGATCTTCCAACTTCATATACCAATTTAGGTATTTGCTACAGAAACATGTATCAAAGAGATTCAGCATTTTTCTATTTGAATAAAAGCCTGGCTACTTCGAAAGAAGTTGGCCTTTTGAAAGAACAAAAGATCGCGTACGACAATCTGGGGAATATTTATCAAGATGCAGGAGAAACAAAGGAAGCTGTATACCATTACAGTAAATCAA
This sequence comes from Brumimicrobium sp., assembly GCA_965659845.1. Taxonomy (GTDB): domain Bacteria; phylum Bacteroidota; class Bacteroidia; order Flavobacteriales_D; family Crocinitomicaceae; genus Brumimicrobium. The sequence continues at coordinate 5,308 of CBFHXS010000055.1, read as the reverse complement.
TTGAGCTTGGTGAAGAAATACCGAATACGTCAAATTCTGATATTATCACAATCGGAAACCTTATCCATTTGTATAACGATCTAAACCAATGGTCAAATAGTTTGGATGCAATTGAAAGGGCAAGTGAGATTCTAGAAAATGATCCGGACGCTCGAAATTTTGCCAAGGATCTATATAAAAATGGTGCCATAACGTATTTCAATACTGGAAAAATTATAGCAGGAGAGGAATTTCTGAATCGTTTCATTCAAATGAAAGATTCAACGTTCACTAAAGAGAATGCCGAGCAACTTGCTGCATATGAAGCAAAATTTGAAACGCAAGAGAAAAAAAGACAGCTACTTGAAGAAAGAACGAAGTCTCAAAAACTAGAGATTGATAACATTGCTTCAGAAAAAGCTATCGTTCGTCAAAGAAACACCTTGTATAGTGTGATCATCATTTTCTTATTCGTTGCTTCAATTGGTGTTTTCGTGTATTTCCGAAAAAGACAGCGGCTAAGAGAGGAGAAAAATCAGGCGTTAATTAAGGCGAAAGAGGAAAATATTAGAAGTGTCATTTCAGCACAAGAGAAGGAACGAGAGAGACTAGCTCGAGAACTGCACGATGGACTTGTACAAGAGATTCGAATGCTAAAAACGGAGTTGAATGATGCTTCATTTGGTGATCAACAAATCCAAGATAAGCTAGCCAAGCGCATTGAAAACTTAAAAACAGATGCTCGAAATTTGGCGTATGCAATCATGCCAACTGCACTCCGGAAAGCAGGCTTAGTTGAGGCAGTTAAAGATCTTGTAAATAATAGCTTTTCACTTCAATCTATACGTGCTCAATTCTTTTCTGCTCATGATCACATTGAAACATCTGATCAAGTCAAGAATAATATGTATCGAATCGTTCAGGAAGCAATCAATAATATTATTAAACACAGTGAGTGCAGTAATGTCGATATTTCTATCAATCAGCTGAAAAATACATTGATCTTAACAGTTGAAGACGATGGAAAAGGTTTCAATACTGAATCCATGAACAATTCTATCGGATTAAAAAGTATGAGAAGTCGGGCCGAAATAATGAACGGTTCCATGGAAATAGAAAGCGGAAAAGATGGAACGACTGTTACTGTTCGTGTTCTACTAGATAAGATTTCTTAACTTTTTTGTAACCTTTCTGTACAGAGCATCATCTAATGAGTAAATACAAAATCTAAATACAATGAATTTAACAGCACTTTTAATCCCACTCGGACTTTTTGCCATGGTTTTTGGCATAGTGTATATCGTGATTACTTCGAGTCATCGTCAGAAGATCGCGATGATTGAAGCGGGAATGGATCCCAATGATAAAAATGATGATGAAAATAGTCCATGGACCAAAGGATATTTATTTGTTTTTGTGCCACTAGGAATCATTATCGGAAATATTCTCGCTTATTACACTGATTTTTTAGATGCTGGTCAGTTTGGATTGCTAGGAGCATTTTTATTCGGAGGAGTCGGCCTATTAGTTGGAAAGTCGCAATCTGATAAGAAGAAAGAGCAAAGTGGAAAGTAGTTCGAAAGAACATATCAATGCAGTTCGAGCAGTACTTGCAGGTCAAAAAGAGAGGTTTTCAGAAATCATAGATGATCACAAGAATCTTGTATACAGCATTCTGCTCAGAATGACTGATGATCACGAAGAGGCGAATGATCTTGCACAGGAGGTGTTTGTCAAGGTATATGCTCAACTTAAACAGTTTAAAGGGAAATCTAAGCTCTCCACCTGGATCTACAAGATAGCCTATTTTCATGGCCTTTCTCATTTGAGAAAAAAAAAGCGCTGGGTAGGGGAGGAATACTATTCAGATGAGACTAGCGAAGATGATGTTGAGAGTGATATCGCATTGGGTGAAATGAAGGGTCATATTTCTGAATGTATCGATCAACTGAAACCATTGGAAAGAACAGCGATCACGTTGTTTTATCTGGATGAGTTGTCAGTAAAGGATGTCTCAGAGATTATGAATATATCAGAATCATACGTAAAGGTTACTGTCCACCGAGCAAAAAATAATTTAAAAGGTCTGATCAAAAAAGAATATTATGAAGGAGTCAGAAGGTAAAAGTTGGAAAGAAGAGATTTTACATGATTTTGTGAAGCCAACACATGAAGGTTTCAATGATGAAGTGATGGGTATGATTGGAGAACTGGAAAACAAACCAGTGTTGAAACCGGAGCCATTGATTAGTGCTAGACAATGGTTTTTCGCTGCTATGACTGCATCAATAATAGTCCTTTTAGCTGTATTTGTTCAATATAGAATTGAACTAAACTTTAGTTATGTTGAAACCTTTAGTGTTAAGTTTATGGACTGGATCAATGCAAATACGGAAATTCTTTGGACTGCTTTTGCTTTGGTTGGAGCTTTATTTGTAATCAGCTTGATCAATAGTACTAAGATGATATTTAAACAGAGCTAGACGATTTTCAACTTTTCGAAAAAACTAGCAAAGAGTCCAAAATAACATATATAGCTAATTAAGACTTTGTATAGCTTAAAAACTCTTTTCTAGTGTCTTTATCTTCAAACTGTCCGCAATATTCTGCTGTTACTGTTGAAGAATTAACATCTTCAACTCCACGAGCGGCAACACATAAATGTTCAGCCTCTATTAAAACGGCAACATCCTCAGTTTGCAAAACACGTTTTAATTCTTCAGCAATTTGCTTGGTTAATCGCTCTTGAACCTGAGGACGTTTAGCGTAATACTGCACAATTCTATTAATTTTAGAAAGTCCTACAACTTTTCCGTTTGAGATATACGCGACATGAGCTCTACCAATAATTGGTACAAAGTGATGCTCGCAGAAAGAATACAAGGTAATATCTTTTTCTACCAGCATTTGATTGTATTGATACTTATTATCGAATAATGCTACTCTTGGTTTATTTGCAGGATTTAAACCAGAGAAAATTTCCTTCACGTACATTTTTGCGACTCTATGCGGAGTTCCACTGAGACTGTCATCGTCTAAGTCTAAGCCCATGATATTCATGATCTGCTCGAAGTGCTTCTCAATCAACTCTACTTTTAAGTCATCATCCATTTCGAATGCATCTTTTCTCAAAGGTGTATCTAAAGAAGTACCAACATGGTTATCACCAATATCTTCCATTTCAGCTACTTCGACACCATTGAGGACAGCATTGTCATTATGCTTTCCATTTCCGTTAATTGTTTCGTTTGACGAACCGTTTGTGTGGTGTTTGTTATTCTCCATATTCAACATAATTTCTTCTTGTTTCGTAAAGTGTAATTCTCAGTGCTAAATCTTCATTTATTCCAGCCCTTAGTTTTTCATAAATAATTTTAGCAATATTTTCTGCGGTAGGGTTTAAGCTTTTAAATTCTTCGGTATCGAGGTTCAAATTTTTATGGTCAAATCGTTCGATAACTCTTTCCTCAATTAGATCTTTCAAAACCTTCATATCCATAACGTATCCCGTATCTTCATCGATATCTCCCGTGACCTTTACAATCAAGTCATAATTATGCCCATGATAGTTGGGGTTGTTGCATTTGCCAAAAACATCTTTGTTTTTATCTACCGTCCAATTTGGATTGTGTAAACGATGTGCGGAATTGAAATGAGCCTCTCGACATACGGTTGTTTTCATACCAGCTTAAACATCTCATTTTGAGATATTGTTTAGTTTTTAGTGTAAAAACATCAAACACAACTCTTTTGATCGGCTCGTATTGACTGAGGCTTTTTGAACTTTTTAACGAAAGGTATGCAACATTATAACGTTAAAATACAGCACATTTGTGAGATCTAAAGGTTATAAAACCCCAACAAAAACCTTGACGAACTTCAAACCATTATAACCATTAAAATCAACAAATATCTACTCCCTAAAACGTTCAATAAATTCCTTAAATTTGCCCTCAAAATAACAGGACGATGAAAAAGATATTACTTCTAGGATCAGGTGAATTGGGTAAAGAGTTTGTAATTGCTGTAAAACGTTATGGTCACACCGTAATAGCAGCAGATAGTTATGAAAATGCTCCTGCCATGCAAGTAGCAGATGCCTATGAAGTCTTTAGCATGCTGGATGGTGATGCGTTGCAAAAAGCAGTGGATAAACATCAGCCTGATATTATCGTTCCCGAGATCGAGGCAATTCGTACCGAGAAGTTATATGAATTTGAGGAAAAAGGAATTCAAGTTGTTCCTTCAGCAAAGGCTACAAATTACACAATGAATCGAAAGAAGATTCGAGATTTGGCAGCTAAAGAGTTGAATATTCGCACCGCAGAGTATCGTTATGCGACATCTGTGGAAGAATTAAAATCAGCCGTTGCGGAGATAGGAATGCCTTGTGTGGTAAAACCATTAATGTCTTCTTCAGGAAAAGGTCAGTCTGTGATCAAAACAGAAGCAGATATTGAAAAATCATGGAATATTTCCCAAGAGAAAGGAAGAGGAGACGCGATGGAAGTCATCGTTGAAGCATTCATTGATTTTGAATTTGAAATCACATTGCTTGCAGTTACTCAAAAAGATGGGAAAACATTATTCTGTCCTCCCATAGGTCACCGACAAGAGCGTGGAGACTACCAAGAAAGCTGGCAGCCACAGCCAATGTCTGAAGGGCACTTGCAGACAGCTCAGGAAATGGCGGAAAAAGTGACTAAAGCATTAGGAGGGGCTGGTATTTGGGGAGTTGAATTCTTCATTGGAAAAGAAGCTGTTTATTTTTCTGAATTGTCACCACGTCCGCATGATACAGGAATGGTAACCTTGGCAGGAACACAGAATTATACTGAATTTGAATTGCATGCTCGTGCAGTTTTAGGAATGGCAATCCAGAAGGTCTCTCATCAACGCAATGGAGCAAATGCAGTTATCCTTTCAGAAAGCGACGAGGAGAAAGTACCAGAGTTTACGGGAATAGAAAAAGCTTCAACTTATGAGAAGTCAGACATCCGAATTTTTGGTAAGCCAGTGACTCGCAAATACCGACGTATGGGAATAGCCTTTACGTATGATGAAATTGGGCCAAACATCGATGATCTTCGCAAGAAAGCAAAGGAAATTGCAGATTGCATTGAGGTAAAATAGTCATTCGAATACCGTTTGTGTAACAAGCATAGGCCACAGGGTCCTTGTCTGCCTGCAATTTACTATATTGTCGAGCATTCAAAATCAGAGCTATGCTTAAAACAATATTGTGTTCCCTAATGGTATTGGGAGTTTTCACTGCGTTTTCTCAAAAGAAAGAAGAGAAAAAAGACAATTCATCTTTATATAATGGTTT
>CBFHXS010000054.1:0-16667 GCA_965659845.1 Brumimicrobium sp. | reverse complement strand
GGAGAAATAATTCCAAAGATTGTTGGAGTAGATGAAGGAGAGCGAGATAGTGAAGCTCAGAAAATTAATTTTATTACACATTGCCCAGAATGTAATACTGAATTAAGGAGAGTTGAAGGCGAAGCACAACACTACTGTCCAAATGAACTTGGCTGTCCACCTCAGATTACAGGAAGAATCATCCACTTTATCTCTAGAAAAGCTATGGATGTTGATGGATTGGGTGCGGAAACAATAGAGCAACTTTTTCAGAAAGGATTAATTCAGAACAGTGCAGATCTTTTTAGTTTAACACATGAGCAAGTTGCAGGGCTAGAAAGAATGGGGGATAAGTCAGCAAAAAATCTAATCAATGGCTTGGCGGCATGCAAGCAAGTACCTTTTGAGCGCGTTTTATTTGCTTTGGGAATAAGACATGTAGGTGAGACTGTTGCAAAGAAGATTGCTAAGGCTAAAAAGAATATCGATCAGATTATCCTGGCTTCATATGATGAGTTGATTGCAATTGATGAAGTTGGTGAGAAAATAGCGATTGCAATTCAAGAATACTTTGGTTCTGAAGGGAATAGAGAGATTGTAGAACGATTAAGATCAGCAAATCTAAAATTTGAAATTGAAGAGCAGGAGCTTTCTAGTAATGCCTTGGAAGGAAAATCTATCGTTGTTTCAGGTGTTTTTCAGCGAGTGTCTAGAAAAGAAGTTAAGCAGCTGATTGAGCAGCATGGAGGAAAGAACGTAGGAAGTATTTCATCTAAAACTACTTATGTTGTGGCAGGAGAGAATATGGGGCCTGCGAAGCTGGAAAAAGCGAAAAAGCTTGAAATCGAAATATTATCTGAAGATGAATTCTTAAGTTTGATAGGGTATGATTAATACTGCTGAAAAAGAACGTATATATGATCGGGTCAGTGACTTTTGCATCATAATAAACTGGACAACAGACGCTGAATTCAATAGTTCTCGAAAGAGGGTAGAGAGTGAACTGAAAGAAAAGAATCTTCATTTCATATTGATTGCAGATGAAGAAGTTAGGACTAAATTTGATCAGGAACCAAATATTGCGGTGCTGACGAAGAAGTCATTTGATCTTATGGGTAAACCTAAAAGGTCTGAGGATTTTCATTTTTTAGCTACCAATGATGAGAAGGTCATAGTTTATTTTTGCACGGAAATAAATAAACTTGTGAACAAGCTTAGAAAAACCATTAGCCATGGTATACACGTGAGTTATATGAATGAAAAGATGTCTAATTTTGATCTTACATTTCGTGCAGATTTGGGCGATGAGGAGGCATTATTGAATCAGACGAAGAAATATTTAAAAAGATTATAGAATATGAAATTTGAGGGAACAGGTGTAGCATTGGTAACTCCATTTGATGAGTCAGGTAGCATTGATTCAGCAGCATTAAGAAAGCTGGTTCGTCATCAAGTAGATAATGGGACAGACTTTTTGGTGGTGATGGGGACTACCGGTGAAACGGCTACATTGACAGCTGCAGAGCAGGATGAGGTCTTATCTATTGTGATAGATGAAAATAAACAAAGACTACCAATCGTATTGGGTATGGGTGGTAACAATACCGCTGATTTGAAAGAAAGGATGTCTAATTTTGATACTCCTGGAGTAGATGGGTTTTTGAGTGCTTCGCCACATTATAATAAACCTTCTCAACTAGGTATCATTGAACATTTCAAAGCGCTAGCTCAAGTATCGAAGTTACCAATTATCTTGTATAATGTTCCAGGTAGAACAGGGAGTAACATGACTGCTGAAACGACTATTGAATTGTCTAAAGTTGATAATATAGTTGCGATGAAAGAAGCTTCTGGTGATATGGATCAAGTTATGGAAATCCTGCAAGGGGTTGGGCCGGATTTTACGGTCCTTTCAGGAGAAGATGCTCTGACTATGCCTATAACAGCGCTGGGTGGTGATGGTGTTATTTCAGTAGTTGCAAATGCTTTTCCGAAAGAATTTTCTTCTATGGTGAATGCTGTAAAGGAAGACAATTTAGATGTTGCTAGAAAAATTCATTTTCAATTGCTCAAGGTAACAGGTTACTTTTTTGAACAAGGTAATCCTGCAGGGATCAAGTTTTGTTTAGACTGTTTAGGTATCTGTAAATCTGTTTTAAGACTTCCTTTGGTTGAAATATCTGAAGACCTGAAACAAAGAATGATGAAAGAGCTGAAAGGCAAAGAATTGATTTGATATGGATTCTATAATTCATTAGGAATTAAGGCAAAAATGGTTAAATTTGACTCATAACAAATGAACATTTATATGAATAAGCTAACACTTATAATTTCTTCTGTACTCCTATTAGGTGCGTTTTCTTGTAACAACGACTCAGAGGAGAAGAAAAAAGTTGATATTCCAACCGAAAATCAAGAAGAAAATAACGACGAAGATAAGGAGCCAAAGAATGAAGTGGTGTACTCTATTCCTTCACCAAGTGAGCAATTTGATCTACTTAGAGCACTCGGAGGAGAAGTTGATCCGACGACTGCAAATGAACTGTCTAACATGTCAGAGTACACAAGTCGTGAAAAACTTGCAATGAATTTTGGAGTATTCTTATCTGATGCATCATACATGATGCGTTATGATCAAGGCAAAAAGGTTTTTCTGGATTACGTTTCTACTTTGGATGAGATGGGACAAGAGCTCGATATAACCAAAGTGTATGGTGAAGACTTATTGAAAAAAGTTGAAGAAATTGGCGCGGATAGCGACAAGCTTTTTGACCTTACATCAGACAATTATTTGACGATTTATGATCAGATGATTGCTAATGAGAAAGGGGCTGAATTGTCAATGATTCTAGCTGGTTCTTGGATAGAAACGATGCACATTCTTTTTAATGCGTCAGGTGAATATGAAGAAAACTTTGAGATTCAAGAATATATCGTTGATCAACGATATGTTATGGAGAATCTGATGGGGTTTGTAAGCGATTATAATGATGATGAAGGAGTGAAACAAGTTGAAACTTACCTAAATAAGCTAAGCGAAGCATACGACATGCTTGATTGCAGAGAGTCTTCATTAGAGGTTGATAAGGGGGAAGGTGAAATGATCATCCTTGATGGAGGTGATGCATGTATTTTCACTGAAGATTCTTACAATAACCTAAAGTCATTAATCAACGAAATCAGAGGTGAAATCATCTCGTAAAACTGAGTAAGATATGTTAAGAATTATAGGAATATTTATCGGGATTTTATTTTTGTCATCCTCAGTTGCTATTGCACAATGTCCTCGTCCATATGATGTGATTCAGGCAGATTACAGTGAAGGTTGGGGTGATAACTCTCAGTCTAAGTCTGGTCCATTGCGCCCAGGTGATACTTATGAGATGAATATCATTGCTCAAGGTGGCATGCAATACAGAGTAACTGTAGTTTCAGGGAATGACCAATTTTCAAAAGAAAATGTAGATTTTCAGCTGGTTGGATCTGAAGTTCGTAAAGTCGAGCAAAATGGTAAAATGACCTACAAGAGGGTTGATGTGGTGTTTTATGACTCTGAAACGAGTGATGAAAGTCAGCAAGCGGTATTCTTTTCGAGAAGGACTAAAAAGCTCGAAGTACGTATCAAACTTAAAGGAGCAGAAGATTCGAAGCTCATGCAATGCGTAGTTGTATTCATTGAAGCAAAGCGTCCTGAAGAACTAGGATTAAAATAAGCCAACAAATTTATGTCAATATTTGAAGAGCAAAAACTTGCTCCGCTGAAGGATTATTTAAAAAATGACCCAAAGTGTGTAATTGTTGCTCATAAATCACCAGATGGTGATTCTATAGGTAGCTCACTTGGTCTGTATCAATATTTAAAAAAGAAAGGTTTTGAAGTGGATGTTTGTCATCCAGACCCAGCGCCACATTTTTTGGAATGGATAACTGATATATTTTCTATTTTCAATGGAGAGGATCATTTCACGGAAGTTACTAAAAAGTTGAATGAAGCCGATTTGATATTTTGCTTAGACTTTAATGATACCTCTAGGGTTGGAAAGTTATCAGAACTTTTAAGAAACGCCAAAGGGAAAAAAGTGATGATTGATCATCATTTAAACCCAAGTGATGAATTTGATCTTACATTTTCGGATACAAGTGCATGTTCAACAGCTCAGTTAATCGTGGAATTAATTTTAGCCATGGGGGATGAGGCCTCACTTGATGAGGAGATAGGAACTCCTTTGTACTGCGGTATAATGACCGATACAGGTTCTTTTAGGTTTTCAAGTGTTACCGCTGAAACACATGAAATTATCGCGAAATTGATCAAAGCGGGAGTAAAAAACTATGTGGTTCACGAATCTGTATTTGATACAAATACCTTAGACCGATTGAAGTTAAGGGGGTATACAATCAACGAAAAGTTAGAATTATTTAATAATGGAGAAACTGCCATTATGAGTCTTACTAAAAAAGACTTAGATCAATTTGATTATCAAAAAGGAGATACAGAAGGTCTCGTTAACGTTGGATTATCAATTGTTGGTGTTACTCGATCAATATTTTTGAAAGAGAGTGATGGAATAATTAAAATATCTTTTCGTTCTAAAGGAAAGGACAATCCAGTAAATGTTATCGCCCAGGAAAATTTCAGTGGAGGTGGTCATGCCAATGCTGCAGGAGGTAAATGGGAAGGAACGATGCAAGAGGCAATTGACAGGATTAAAGCAGTTCTTTAATTGTATTTTTATGAAGGTTTTTAATGTAATTCTTCTTGGATTAATTTTAAGTTGCCTTGTCTCTTGTGAGGATGAGGAGTCAAAGAATCCGATAGAGCCTAATTGGAGCCAGGAACAATCAACAAAACTAAATAAGCGCTTTACTGAGGAAGAGGAAATTAAGATCAAAATTTACTTAAAGCAACGACCTGAATGGGAAATGAGTAAATCAGGTACGGGTCTTCGCTACTGGGTTTATAAAGATTTAGATGGAAAAACAGCGAAGGAAGGAGATAAGGTAGATGTAGAATTTGAAGTTCAAAAGTTGGATGGAGAGGTAATCTATAAAACAGAGGATGGAGAGCTCAGTTCATTCAAAGTAGATAAAAGTGACGTAGAGACTGGTGTTATGGAAGGAATCAAATATATGTCAGAAGGAGATGAGGCTAAATTGATCATTCCAAGTCATATCGGACATGGTCTATTGGGTGATATGAACAAGATTCCGCCATTACAAGTACTAGTTGTTGATTTGAAACTCGTAAAGATATACTGATATGAAAACTGTTTTATTCTTCGCTCTTATTCTTTCTATTTTCTCGTGTAACGTTGAGGGGGTAAAATCTGATGAAGATATTAAAGAGTTAGATGAGAATGTTGAAATTGATACGACTTCCAATAAGACTGAAGCTAAGACAAATGATGAGGTAACTCAAGAAGAGGTGCGTCAAGATTCTATTTCATTGGAAAATGGAATAAGAATTACATGGTTTAAGAAAGGAGAAGGGAAGAAACTTAAAAAAGGAGAGGTCATAAAAATTGATTATCGAAATAAACTTGAGGATGGAACTGTATATGATGGAAATCATCTTGTGAAACGTCCTTATTTGCCATATGCAGTGGGTTGGGGGCAACAAACACCAGGATGGGATATTGCTCTGGAACATCTGAGAGTAGGTGATGATGTTGATATATTTATTCCTGCCAAACTTGCGAGAGGAGAAAAAGGAATCAAAGGAATAGTTCCTCCAAATTCAAATAATATTTTATCTCTTCGAGTGCTCGATATCATGGAGCCAATAAAAGAAGTTGATGGAATAAAAATCTGGAAAGTAGATGAAAAGAAGCAGCCAGGTGACTCAATCGATTTTAAAGACGAAGTTTATCTTGATTACTGGGTTAGTTCAACCTCTACACCAAGGTATGACAATAGTTACCAAAGAAGTACACCTTTTCATTTAGTGATGGGCGATGGAAATATTGTTCCAGGACTTTATAAAGCACTTTATTTCGCAAGAGAAGGCGATAAATTGTTGGTTTATATTCCGTCTCGTGAAGCATACGATAATAAAGGGCTGAAAGAACTTGTAAAACCGGGTGAGGATTTACTTTATGATATTAGAATAGAAAAGGTAATAAAGCAAAAATAATTAGCCAGTTCTTTACTATCTTTGTTCAAGATCGGGATGTAGCTTAGTTCGGTTAAAGTGCTCGTCTGGGGGGCGAGAGATCGGAGGTTCAAATCCTCTCATCCCGACAGATTTTTTGACGAAGGAAAAAGATCCACAGGGATCGGGTTTGAACCTTCAACCTGAGGAGTATGCGACGAAAGCACCGACCGAAGTGGAGGTAATCCTCTCATCCCGACAGATTTTTTGACGTCAGTAATACAATAATAAGATATGCAAGTTGGACGAAATACTGATGATTCTCTAATCGATTTGGAAGGAAATACCTTTAATTGGTCGGAGTTGAATTCAGAAGAAACTAACCTTGTTCTTTTTTACAATACCAACTGTCTAGGTTGCACCGGCCGTGCTATTCCTTATGGTTATGAATTATCCAAGAAAAACAATGGTTTTAAATTCATTGTGATCCACGTTAGCTTGGGAAGACGAAAAGAGGATATAGCTGAAATCAAATCTGTATTTACAGATGGCGAACCGCCTTTTTCAATATATAGAGACATAGATAATCGAGTCTACGAATATTTTAATTGCGAAGGAACTCCTCATTGGATCATTACAAATAAGAAAGGTAAAGTTTTGTACTCTATTTTTGGGTCGCAAGAAGGATCAAAATTGAAGATAGAGCTTGCCCTTACTGAACTATTTCCAAAGTTTTCCTAGCATTTCTGTTTACAACTTTTAACACTCATTATTAGCATCAATCGGATAACCTTCTATTTTTGTGCCTTGAATTATGCGCGCTAAATGTTAAGAGATGCTTAGATTTTTGACTTTACTATCTTTCTTGTGTTTGATTTCTCATGAGATGATGGCTCAAGAAGTCGTGGATACTATAGATACTCCTAAAGGTAAGATGGTAGTCTATGAAAATAGAACATGGGAATACCTAGAAGATATAAACTTTGATGGTGTCTTAAATGAAGCTGTTCATGAGTTCTTTAGTATGGATACCTCTTATAATTATACCTGGCCTTGGGACATAAATCAATGTTATTCTTCTAATAAACAGAATGATCTTCAGCAATTAAAAGATACACTATGGGTCTGCGTCACAGACTCTCTCTACAAGAATTTTGTAATGCCTTTTGATGGGAGAGTAACTTCTCGTTATGGTTATCGCCGTGGAAGGTACCATAATGGGATAGATATAGATCTTCAAACTGGAGATAGCGTTGTAGCCGCTTTTGATGGCAAAGTTCGATATGCAAAGTATAACGATGCTGGATTCGGTAACTTAGTAGTTATACGTCACTATAATGGACTAGAAACCTTCTATGCTCATTTGAGCGAGTTAGATGTTGTTCCGAATCAAGAGGTGAAAGCGGGCGAGCTAATAGGTAAAGGAGGAAATACAGGTCATTCATATGGTTCTCACCTTCATTTTGAAACGAGATTTTATGACGCACCTTTAAATCCAGAAGAAATAATTGATTTCAAAAAGAAGTGCGTTCGAAATGAAAATTTATTCATTCATGCGGGATTATTTAGGCCAGGTGCTTCACCATCTTATGCTGCAATCGCTGGTGGAGGAGAGGCTTACTATAGAATTAGAAGCGGAGATAATCTAACGCTGATAGCTAGAAAACATAAAACTACGGTGGGTCAGATTTGTAGACTCAATAAAATTCGGCCAACTACAACGCTTCGAGTGGGAAGAACACTCAGAGTTCAATAATTTACTTCTTATTTTTAGTAAATATTCTAGCTTTTTTAATTATCTTAAATGATGATGAAGAAGCGCAGGTTAATTATATCGATTGATGGAGGTGGAATACGAGGAATTCTCCCACTAATGTTATTGAGTCAGTTTAATCGTTTAATAATTAAAGAGCGGATAGGAAACTGCATCAATGATAAGATAGATTTTGCTGCTGGTACCTCGACAGGTGCCATTATAGCTGCCTCAATGCTTTTGAAAGTTCAAAATAAATACGCTTTCCTTCCTGAAAATATATTGAATTTGTATGTAACTAAAGGTCCTCAGTTGTTTGATGTTCATCCAATGAGTGAAAGGAAACCACAGGCGTTAAATGCGATTCTAGAAGCTACTTTTGGCAGTATAAAACTTAAGGATATCCCTACTTATTTTTCATTCGTTAGTTATGATCAAAGCAAAAAACAACCTTTTTTATTTGTTAACCACAGCGAAAGGTTACGAGAGGTTTCATTAGCTAAGGCACTTGCTGCTTGCAGTGCTATACCTGGATATTTTGCCCCAGTGGATCTGGATAATCGAAAGTTAGTGGATGGCATAGAAACGAATAAGAATCCATCCTATTTGGCTTACAAAAATGCTAGACATGTGTTTCCAGATGATGTTTTGGTGATGTGGAGTTTTGGAACAGGGCAGTTGACTGGCGATAATTACGATGACATAGAAAAGCGTGTTGATGATACGCACAATGAGATGATTGATATTGCTGAGAAAGATAGACACTTCATCTACCGCAGGCTTCAAGCTGAGTTACGAACAGCTGATCAGGCAATGGATAATGCTTCCCCTGAGAATATTCAGCGTTTAATGGATGATGCTGAGTATTTTCTTAAGTATCATGAAAAGAGACTTTCTGCATTAATCGAAGAGTTTAAGAATATTAGAGCAGGAAGATTATAAAAAGAAAAAAGCCGCTCCGAAGAGCGACTTTGATTCATTAACCTGTAGAAGTTAATAATTGATCCGTTGTATATATAACGCTGATTTATCTACAAGGTTTCACTTTTTAATTAATTTTTTTCAAATAACCCTATTGCTTCAATATGACTCGTGTGTGGAAACTGATCTACTAAGCTGATTTTTTTTGTCTTATAACCATGCTCTTCAAGTGTTTTTATATCTCTTGCCTGAGTAGATGGATTGCATGAAATGTAAACTATTCGATTTGCATTAAGAGCAATAACCTTAAGTAATGTCTTTGGTGCTATTCCCGCACGTGGCGGATCTAAAACGATCGTATCTATCTTGTTAATATATTCTGGATACTCGCGCAAGAACTTACCTACATCTGCCGCGTAAAAAGAGATATTCTCAATTCCGTTTCGTTTAGCGTTTCTTTTAGCATCTTCAATAGCTTCATCAACAATGTCTACGCCAATAATTGATGCTTCTTTTGATCGTTGAGATAATAATTGACCGATAGTACCAGTTCCGCAAAATAGATCCATTACAGCTTTGTCGCTAAAGTCTCTATCTCCTTCGAAAACATAGTCCAGAGCTTTATTGTATAATCGTTCTGCACTAGCAGGATTTGTTTGAAAGAAACTCTCCATACTGATTTCAAACTTCAACCCATGAAGATCTTCTATAACATGATCATTTCCAAAGACAAGAGTACAATTACCGTTTTCAATTTTCGCTCGATCAGCAACATTGTCGTTCACGGTATGCTGAAAACCAGCAATTCGATCGCCCATATGTTCTTGAAGAAACTTACCTGTAGCTTCAAGGTCAAATTTTTTAATCCCTTGAGATGATGTCACTAGGTTGATCAATAGTTTATCTTGATCAAATGATTTACGTACAACAATATGTCTAAAAAAACCTTTTTTCTGAGGTGGATGCCATGCAGGAAGACCACTAGATTTTAAATGCATCCTGAATTCTTTCAGAAAGTTCTCCCATTCTTCATCAAATAGTCCTGATGCTTTATTAAGAGACTCAACCTTCCACCATGTCCCTCTGTGTTTGAAACCTAAAGCAAAAGCATCATCAATCTCTTGATCTGTCTCTATATCGTGCTCGATGCTCGAGAACGAATACTCCATTTTATTGCGATAAAAGTAATGTTCAGGCGATGGAATGAATTCATCAAACAAAGTATCGATGTTTTGTAGGTCAGCCAATCTCCTGTAAACCTCTAGTGTAACCTCTTTCTTTTTCTCTTCTTGAATTGCAGGAGGGACGTGAATGTATGGTGCACCACTTATTTCTTGAAATTCTGATTCTTTTTCAAGTGGCGAACGTTCAATTACTTTAAGCAATTTACATTCAGCATGTCGTTTACGTTTTTTAGAAACTCGGGCTTCAACTTTCTGACCAGGAAATGTGTTTTGAACGAAGACCACAAATGATCCATTTTCATCGTGTAGTTTTGCAATTCCTTTCCCGCCAAAAGCAAGATCCTCGATATCAACAGTAATGACTTCAGCTCGTTTAATCAACGTCTATAAAGTTTTAAGATTATTTATTGTATTATCTTCCTAAAGAAGTCCTCGAATAATTCCTTTTTCGCTGTCTTCCACAAAATCAATTACCATTGATTTTAATGGAGATTCTTCCATTTCTTCCTTCAGACAATTGATACCTTTAGAAATGTTATTGTTTTGGACGAATAAAACTCGATAAATATCTTCAATTAATTTAATGTCATCATCAGAGAAATTTCTTCTTCTCATTCCAACAGCATTAACTCCAGCATAACTTAATGGCTCTCGAGCTGCACGTACAAAAGGAGGGACATTTTTGCGAATCAGACTCGCCCCTGCGATAAAAGAGTGTGCTCCAATATGCATGAATTGTTGGGCAGCTACTTTCCCTTCGAGGATAGCAAAATCATCTATTTGAACATGACCAGAAAGTCCAGTGTAATTAGCAAGGATAACATTGTTCCCAATGATACAATCGTGAGCAATGTGCACATACCCCATGAGCAAACAGTTGTTGCCGATAGAGGTTTTCATCTTATCTGTAGTACCTCGATGAATAGTAACACACTCTCTAATTGTAGTGTTATCACCAATTTCAACAGTTGTGTATTCTCCTGAGAATTTCAAATCTTGTGGTACTGCTCCAATTACAGCTCCAGGAAAAATTTTCGCATTCTTTCCAATTCTTGTGCCTGGGTATATAGTTACATTTGGTCCAATGTGAGAACCTTGGCCAATATGAACATCATCATATATGGTTGTAAATGGTTCAATTGTTACATCATTACCAATCTTCGAATCTGCTGAAACGGAAGCTAAATTACTTATCATTCTCTTCTTTGTCTTTTACGACTTGAGCGAGCATTTCAGCTTCAACTACAAGTTTTCCGTTAACATAACCTTTTCCTCCCATATTAACAAGTCCTCGTCGCATTGGTGAGAGAAGATTAAGTTCAAAAACGATTGTGTCGCCCGGAAGTACCTTTTGCTTGAATTTAACGTTATCAATCTTCATGAAGTACGTAGAATACAAATGAGGATCTTCAACTTTACTCAATGAAAAAATCCCTCCACATTGAGCCATTGCCTCAATCTGAAGCACACCCGGGAATATAGGGTTTCCTGGGAAATGCCCTGTGAATTGAGGCTCATTCATCGTAATGTTTTTAACACCTACGATAGAGTCTTCAGTAATTTCCATTACTTTATCGACAAGAAGAAATGGGTACCTGTGTGGTAGCATTTTTTCGATGTCGTTGATATCGAATAATGGGTCCTTTTCTAGATCAAATTTCTTTGGTGCAGACCTTTGTTTCTTAATCTGCTCCTTCAATACTTTAGCAAATCGAGTGTTTCCTGAGTGACCAGGACGCGCAGCTAGTATGTGTGCTTTGATGAATTTTCCAACTAAGGCTAAATCACCTACAATGTCAAGTAGTTTGTGACGAGCAGGTTCGTTTTGGAACTTCATCTTATAATTGTTCAAAGTACCAATTCCTTTGATTTCAACTTTAAGATCCTCTTTTCCTAATAGTTTAGCTAATCGATCTAGTTCTTCCTGTTCAACTTCTTCACGCTCTACAAGAACGATGGCGTTATCTACGTCACCTCCTTTGATCAATCCGTTTGTTGCTAGATACTCAAGTTCGCGCAAGAACACAAATGTTTTACATGGTGCTATTTGCTCCTTAAATTCATCAATCTTGTAAATTGTAGCATGCTGAGTTCCAAGTACAGGTGAATTGTAATCCACCATTACAGTCAAGCGATATTCCTTGTCAGGTACAGCAAGAAATTCAATTCCCTTTTCGGTATCTTCCCATGGAATGTTCTCATCAAGTTCCAAGTATTCTCTTTTAGCTTGTTGTTCGTCAAAACCAACTTGCTCAATGGCATTCACGAAAGGTAAAGAACTACCATCCATGATAGGAATTTCAGGTCCAGTTAGTTTTATCAATGCGTTATCTACTTGCATACCATATAAAGCAGCAAGAACATGTTCGGTAGTATAAATCTTTACTCCATTCTTTTCAAGTGTAGTACCTCTTTCTGTAGAAACTACAAGGTCAGCATCAGCATTTATGATAGGTTCTCCTTCTAAATCTACACGTTGGAATTTATAACCGTGGTTCTCAGGTGCAGGACACAATTCAATGGTTACTTTCTCTCCGGTGTGCAATCCAACACCGATTATTTTTACTGATTGCTTTAGCGTTCTTTGATTTTCTGCCATTTTACCTTTTTCAGCGTAAATAAGTATGTTTACTTATTGTCAAGTTCATTAATTTTCTTTACGATCATTGGAAGTCTTCTGAATCCAATGTATGCTCGTTTAAAGTCTTCGATTGGAATACCCGGAGACCCCATAAGTGTAGTGTCTGGTTTCTTAACAGACCCTGGGATGCCAGATTGAGCAACGATCTTAGTGCGATCAGCTATCTTAATGTGTCCACTAATTCCCGCTTGTCCACCTGCCATTACGTTTCTACCAATCTTCGTTGAACCAGCAATACCAACTTGTGCCGCCATTGCTGAATTCTCACCTATTTCAACATTATGTGCAACTTGCACTAAATTATCAATTTTAACTCCTCTTTTTAATACAGTGGATCCCAAAGTAGCCCTATCTATTGTGCTGTTTGCACCGATGTCTACATTGTCTTCCAGGATGACATTACCGATTTGAGGAACCTTCTGGAATTCTCCATTTTCATCAGGAGCGAAACCAAATCCATCAGCGCCAATTACTGCTCCTGCATGAATCAAACAATTCTTTCCGATTACACAATCGTGATATATTGATACGTTGGGATGAATAGTAGTTCCGTCATCAACCTTAACATTATCGCCAATAAAACTATTTGGGTAAATTTTCACATTGTCTCCAACTACCGCGTCTTCTCCAATATAGGCATTCGCACCAATGTAGACCTCTTTACCAATTTTAGCCGATTCAGAAATAAAAGCATTCTTTTCAATTTTCGGCTCTTTTTGACGCATTTGATTATATACATCAAGCAATTTAGCAAAGCAACTGTATGCATCTTCAACCTTTACTAGTGTAAGTGTATTTGGAAGTTCTTTACTGGGAGCAAAATCATTGTTTACAATAGCAATTGTGGCTTTTGTAGAATAAATATGCTCTTCGTATTTTGTATTTGCAAGAAACGTAAGTGTACCAGGTTGACCCTCTTCGATTTTAGAAAGACCTGAAACCGTTGCGTTTTCATCTCCTTCTACCTGTCCTTCTAGTATACCTGCTATTTGTCCTGCCGAAAATTCCATTCTTCAAAAATATAAAAACAGTTTAAGTACTTATCTCTCTTGTCGACTATTTTTTAACAGCCGTATATTCATTACGTACGATTTGATTGCGGATAGCAAATAAAATACTTTTCCACGGGGCTGGAAAGTGCATGAATGTTCAGGTTATCAGCAGCTTTGCTTACGTCTATGATCTCCCCACTTTTCATGAGTAAATTAATGTTTTCTTTCTCCTCATTGTACGCGTTATTCCTGAGGACGTCAGTATGAACGAAATAGTTGGATTCTTCTGCCGAAATATTCAAGTGCTTTTGAATCTTTTCTTTCTCTTCAGATATACGTTCTTCAGAGAATTTACCGTCCTTAATTTCGATCTTGAATAATTGTCTGTTGACGAGTTGTTTTGATAATGTAGAAAGCACCTTATCATCGCAGGTTTGCCATACTTTAACAGCTCCAAGTATATCACTATCGTCGAGTTGTGCAAATTGATTCAATAATTCTGGATTCTCTTTGAAGTCCTTCAACTCAAAATCATTTTTTAAGAACAAGCTAAAAGAAGGTGTAGCAAATAATTCTACTCCCGATTGTATAAGCGTTTTTGCTCTTCTCAAGACATGCGTTAACATTACTTCTGATGAAACCACTGTTTTGTGCATGTATACTTGCCAATACATGAGCCTTCTAGCAACAAGGAATTTCTCAATTGAGTAAACTCCTTTTTCCTCTACCACTAGTTGATTGTCTTTTACATTCAACATTGCGATGATTCTATCACTACCGATGACACCTTCAGAAACTCCAGTGTAGAAACTATCCCTGTTGAGGTAGTCCATGCGATCCATATCCAATTGACTAGATACAAGCTGGTGCAAGAATGATTTCTTGTAGCGATCTTCAAAAATCTCTAGAGCAAGGTCAAGAGCTCCATCAAATTCTATGGATAAACGTTGCATGAATAGACTTGAGATCTGTTCGTGATTGATATTACGTACAATGTCATGTTCAAGTGTATGACTAAATGGACCGTGTCCAATATCGTGCAGTAAAATGGCGATCAAAGCACCTGTTTCCTCCTCCTCAGTGATTTCATGACCTTTTCTTCTCAAGGTGTCTATTGCTTTCATCATTAGGTGTGTCGCACCAAGTGCATGATGAAAACGAGTATGAAGTGCTCCTGGATAAACAAGGTGGGACATGCCCAGTTGTTTTATTCTTCGGAGTCGCTGATAGAAGGGATGTTCGATCAGGTCAAAAATTATATCGTTCGGCAAGGAAATAAAACCGTAAACCGGGTCGTTAATAATTTTCTTTTTGTTATTTGTCTTTCGATTTGGACGCAAATCTGTAATTTTAAAATCGATGTAAAATTAAAAATAATCAAGCAATGCAAGTGAAAATTCTCTGGGCTGACGATGAAATAGACTTACTTAAACCGCATATCATGTTTTTAGAACAGAAAGGATATGAGGTTGACACTGTTCGCAGCGGCGGTGAAGCAATCGAAAACTGTGAAGAGAATTCATACGATATTGTGTTTTTGGATGAGAATATGCCAGGTATGTCTGGGCTTGATGCTTTATCTAAAATTAAGGAGTTAAAACCACTTGTTCCTGTTGTTATGATTACCAAGAGTGAAGAAGAATCCATAATGGAAGAAGCTATTGGTGGAAAGATTGCAGATTATTTGATCAAACCTGTCAATCCGAATCAGATTTTATTGAGTATTAAAAAGAATCTGGACAAAGGTAAACTTGTTTCAGAACGTACAAATACTAATTACCAGCGTGAATTTCGTCAGATTGGAATGGAGTTGAGTGATAATCTAGACGCAGACGAGTGGAAAAGTATGTATAAAAAACTCGTCTATTGGGATATTGAATTTGCAGCACTGGAAGATAAAGGAATGCAAGAGGTGTTGACCATGCAGCTTCAAGAGGCCAATAATCAATTTGCTCGATTTATTGAAGACAACTACCTTGACTGGATCAATGGAGTAGAGGAGGGTCCTCAAATGTTGCATACATTGTTCAAAGACCGTATTCAGCCAAAACTGGATAAACCAACATACGTGATCGTTATCGATAATTTACGTTATGATCAATATCAGATGTTGAGACCAATGCTTAGTAAATATTTTACATTGGACAATGAAGAGATGATCTATTCTATTCTTCCAACGGCAACACAATATGCACGAAATTCATTTTTCTCAGGTTTGCTTCCGTCAGAAATAAAAAAGAAGCATCCTGAATTGTGGGTTGATGAAGATCAAGAAGGAGGAAAGAACAATCATGAAGAAGATCTATTGAAAAAGCAATTAGCTCGATTAGGTAATAATTCTAGTGTTGGTTACCGTAAGATTACAAATTTGAATGCAGGTAAAAAGCTTGTTGAGAACCTAAATCAATTGGATCATAACGATTTGAATGTTATAGTTTACAACTTTGTTGATATGCTTTCTCATGCGAAAACAGACATGAAAGTGATCAAGGAGCTTGCAGATGATGAAGCAGCATATAGATCACTTACAGAGAGTTGGTTTGAACATTCACCTTTACAAGACATTTTAAAGAAAATTGCAGCAAAAGGAGCGCAGGTAATGTTGACAACTGATCATGGAACAGTGCGTGTTGATAATGCGGTAAAGATTGTTGGGCCAAAAGACACGAATACTAACTTAAGATATAAAATAGGTAAGAATCTAGATTATAAAGCCAAAGAAGTATTCGAAGTGCAGAATCCAGATGATGCATTCTTACCGAAGGATAATATTTCTACATCTTACGTATTCTGCCGAAATAATGATTTCTTCGTTTACCCAAACAATTTTAATCATTATTCAAATCACTTTAAAAACACTTTTCAACACGGGGGGATATCTCTTGAGGAAATTTTAATTCCATATGTGGAAATGACGCCTAAGTAGTATCTTTGCTACAAATCAGTGAGATGGAAAAAGAGTTTTACGCAAAGAAAGAGTCTGATCTTATTCACATAAGTACAGAATTCCTAAATGAGTTCAAGGATCAATCAATTTTTGCTTTCTATGCAGAGATGGGTGCAGGTAAAACTACCTTTATTCGTTACCTTTCGAAAGCTATGGGCA
>CBFHXS010000053.1:0-17518 GCA_965659845.1 Brumimicrobium sp. | reverse complement strand
AGGAGTTTATACAATAAGTAGTAGTTAGGTTTCATAAGTAGTAGTGTGAAAAAAGAGGGGGCGCCAGCCTCCTCTTTCTAGTTTAGTTCTGTTGTTCGGTTTGAACAATAAGATATGTTGACTGTTCTTACTGTGGTTTTAAGTGTAACGATTTATTTTATAAACGGAACAGAGCATATATTTTGCTCTGTTTTTTTTGGCATAAACTTTGGGATAATATGCAATGTTAGGTTTCATAAGCAGTAGTGTTTAAGATAGGAGTTGACATTTGTTAGCTCCTTTCTTGGTTTAAGGATTACATTACTGCTGATACTTCTTAATCTCATAGACTAATCAGTGGATAAATGACTAATTTCTCTTAAATTCGCAAAGATTCTCGCGCCTATATTTTAGGTAGCACAAACAAATTATACTTGATGAAGAATATTCGAAACTTTTGCATTATTGCGCATATAGATCATGGGAAAAGTACATTGGCCGATCGACTTTTACAGACAACAGGCACTATTTCCGACCGCGATATGCAAGATCAAGCATTAGATGATATGGACCTAGAGCGAGAGCGAGGTATAACCATAAAGAGTCATGCTATACAGATGAATTATACGCATGAAGGAGAGGACTATATATTAAATCTGATAG
This sequence comes from Brumimicrobium sp., assembly GCA_965659845.1. GTDB lineage: Bacteria > Bacteroidota > Bacteroidia > Flavobacteriales_D > Crocinitomicaceae > Brumimicrobium. The sequence continues at coordinate 16,876 of CBFHXS010000053.1, read as the reverse complement.
ACACACCAGGTCATGTTGATTTTTCATATGAGGTTTCCAGATCTATTGCTGCATGTGAAGGAGCTTTACTCATCGTGGATGCATCTCAAGGTATCGAGGCACAAACCATCTCTAACCTTTATTTAGCATTAGAACACGACCTAGAGATTATTCCTATTTTAAATAAAATGGATTTACCTGGTGCTGAGCCAGAAGAAGTAACCGATCAAATTGTTGATCTTATTGGCTGTGATCCAGGAGACGTCATTCCTGCTTCTGGAAAGACGGGTTTAGGGGTAGATAAAATATTAGATGCAGTTATCAATAGAGTACCTGCTCCAAAAGGTGAAGAGAATGCACCTCTTCAGGCGATGATATTTGACTCAGTGTTCAACCCGTTTCGTGGTATTATAGCATATTATCGTGTATTAAATGGCACTATACGCAAAGGAGATAAGATACAGTATGTAAATACTGGTAAAACATATGATGCTGACGAAGTCGGGATTTTGAAGATGCAGCCCGTTCCAAAAAACAAGGTTTCAACAGGAGATGTTGGCTACATAATTTCTGGAATTAAGCAAGCAAAAGAAGTAAAGGTTGGTGAAACGATAACCACTTTGGAGAACCCTTGTGAAGAAGCTGTAAAAGGTTTTGAGGATGTTAAACCAATGGTATTTGCCGGTATTTATCCTGTTGACACAGATGATTTTGAAGAGTTGAGGTATTCAATGGAAAAGCTTCAGTTGAATGATTCATCACTTGTGTTTGAGCCAGAGTCTTCAGCGGCACTTGGGTTTGGTTTTAGATGTGGATTCTTAGGAATGCTTCATATGGAAATAATTCAGGAGCGATTAGAAAGGGAGTTTAACATGACCGTAATCACAACGGTTCCTAACGTTTCTTATTTCTGCTATATGCGAAAAAATCCAGAAGAAAAGATTATCGTTAACAACCCATCTGAACTTCCCGACCCTGCTGGTGTTGAGTATATTGAAGAACCTTACATTAAGGCACAAGTTATTACGAAGTCCGATTTTATCGGGCAGGTAATGAATTTATGCATAGAGAAAAGAGGGGAGTTACAAAATCAGATCTATTTAACTCAAGACAGAGTCGAGATTACGTTTCATATGCCAATGGCAGAAATCGTATTTGATTTTTATGATCGACTGAAATCTGTTTCTCGTGGTTATGCTTCTTTTGATTATCACCCAATAGGATATCAACAATCTGATTTGGTGAAAATGGATGTCCTATTGAATCATGAGCAGGTAGATGCACTTTCTGCATTGGTTCACCGCTCAAATTCATTTGATTTAGGAAAAAAGATTTGTAACAAATTGAAAGAATTGATTCCGCGTCAACAGTTTGAAATCCCTATACAGGCAGCTATCGGAGCGAAAATAATCGCGAGGGAAACGATCAAGGCTCTTCGTAAGGATGTGACTGCGAAATGTTATGGAGGAGATATTTCTCGAAAAAGAAAGCTTCTTGAAAAGCAAAAGCAAGGTAAAAAGAGAATGCGTCAAGTGGGAAGAGTAGAGGTTCCTCAAGAAGCTTTTCTTGCTGTTTTGAAGTTGAACGATTAGCGTTTTCGTAGGAAAACATAATTACTGACAAAGTTCACATTTGAATGTACCCATCAATTTAGTACAAATGTTAAATTTGTATAGAGAGATAAACAATTGTGTTTGAATTAATAATTAAAGGTGTAGTTACTGGGCTTGTATTGAGCGTTATGCTCGGGCCGGCATTCTTCTTGTTACTCGAAACGAGTATTCGAAAAGGGATAAGGTCTGCGCTGGCTTTTGATGCTGGAGTGTTATTTAGTGACATTATATACATAATTGTAGCATATGTCTTTTTTCAGCAAGTAGAAGACCTTTCCGAAGGAGCCGATAATGCATTAATTCGATTAATCGGTGGAGGATTATTTATTGCATACGGTTTATTAACTTTCTTCAAAAAAGTGAAGTCTATTCAAATGGGTGTTAGTCCAACAACAAGGCTCAATGCGGGACATTACTGGGTATTATTTGTAAAAGGCCTACTCCTGAATTTGGCAAATCCATTAGTCGTTTTTTATTGGTTTTCAGTAATGGCGTTAGGTAAGTCAGGTTCAGAAACGGTTTTTACAGGATGGGACATGTTTTTCTTTATAGCGGTAATCTTGATTACTTTTTTCTCAATAGACTTTTTGAAGATAATAGGAGCAAAAAAATTGAGACCATACATAACCTCAAAACTTCTCCGATCATTGAACCATATTACAGGCTCAATATTGATGATTTTCGGTATCATCCTCGTTATTAATAGTATTGTAATATGGATGCGTTAGGTCACGTAACTAATGTTTCAAGATTTCGTTATTACATCATACAAAGCAATTTTCAAATGAATAAGTTCATCTTTTTTCTAATCATTTTGATGGGTTCAGTTTTTACTTTCGGTCAAAAAGTAAAAAGAGAGAATCTTTCAAAACGTCAATATTTTTATTACGATCCGGTTAATAAAACCAAAGTCGAAAGCGAAGGATATTATTATGTTGATGATCTTGGTGAAACAACTTTGCGTCATGGCAAATGGAAGTTTTATGATCAGGAAGAAACGCTTGTTGAAGAGCACAATTACTATAAAAACGATCTACACGGTGAAGTGAAAAGATATTTCACCAATGGAAAAGTCATGGATGTTGGGTATTTTGAACTAGGGGTTCAGGATTCAGTATTTCATAAGTTTTATGTTACGGGTGACACAAGCGAAACGGGTTATTACCATATGGGAACACCTACTGAAAACTGGCGCTATTTTTATAGAGATGGTTCACTGAAAATGGTCGAGGAGATTGTGGACTCAGTTTCCTACGTTTGGCAATATTATGCTGCGGATTCATTGCATACGCAAACAGTCATTGACGGGAACGGTGAAATGGCAGATTATTACAACAATGGTGAATTAAAATCATGGTATAATTATAAAGATGGTCTAAAGCATGGTGATTTTGAGGAAGCTTCCATTTATGGGTATTATCTGTTGAAAGGGAAGTTTGAAGAGAATAAACCTCAGGGAGAATGGACTTATTATTATTACACGGGTGACTTAGAAAAAACGGTGAATTATCAGAACGGAAAATTACATGGAGGATATAAGTTATATTACGATAATGGTCAGCTCAAAGTAGAGGGCGAATTTTCTGATGGAATGAAAGTGGGAGAATGGACTTGGTATACCAATTCTGGCAAACTTGATATGGAAGGTAGGTTTAAGAAAGGTAAGCAGCACGGTAAATGGATATATTATTATCCGAGTGGAAATGTTTCATATAAGGCTAAATTTAAGGAGGGTGAAAAGGAGGGAATCTGGAAATATTTCTATAAAGACGGTTCAGATTTTAAAATGGGATCCTTTGAAAATGACAAGAAAAACGGAGAGTGGAAGACCTGGTATGAGAACGGAGAACTGTTAATGGAAGGGAGCTATAAAGATGATAAAGAAGAAGGGGAGTGGAGAAACTATTGGGAAAGCGGTAAGCTCAAAAACAAGGCTAACTTTTCTACTGGACAATTAAATGGGGCTTGGGAATCTTATTACTCATCAGGGGTAAGACTAAATGAGGGCAATTATGATATGGGCCTCAAGACAGGCGAGTGGAACTCTTACTTCAGTAATGGTATGTTGAAAGATGTCGAAAATTATAGAATCGTTAATCAGAGATCTAAACGGAAGTACGGCCCTCAAAAAGATCGAGAGCAAAGAGTTTCTGTGAAGCACGGAGCATATATTTCCTTTTCGGATAGAGATTATAAGAAAACATTAGCCGGAAAATACAAGAATGATGAGAAGCACGGGGAGTGGATTGCCTACCATCCAGGAGGAGAATTGCCAGCCGTAATTTCCAATTATAAATCGGGTAGCCTGCATGGTAAAATGGAAATGTATGCTTACAGAGGAAATAAACTAATTTCTGTCGTAAACTACAAAGATGGAAAACAACATGGTAAGGTACAAGTCTACAATGAAAAAGGTGAGTTGATTAAAGAGGAGGAATATGAAAATGGAATCCGTGTTATCGAAGGAACGAATTCAGGAACTCATTTCTCTCCTCGCGGTCGTTAAGCTGTTGTGATCGGATTCAATCCCTCAACTTCTTTATCTTATCAAGTTGTTATTCTAGCCCGAATATAGCCATTCCCACCATAAAATATATAAACAGCCCAACGACATCATTTAATGTCGTAATAAATGGCCCAGTAGCTACAGCAGGATCAATTTTGTATTTGTGAAGAACCAACGGGATAAGCGTTCCAAATATTGCGGCGAAGACGATTACAATAAACAATGCAATACTTACTGAGATACCAAGTGTCATTGTTTCAAGAAGCCATGTAACAATAAAAATCACAGAACCACAAATGAGTCCATTTAGCAATCCTAAACCAGCTTCACGTTTAACTTTGGACCAAATACTGCTGAACTGATTTGAACCATTCGCAATTGACTGAACCACAATTGCACTAGATTGGACACCCACATTTCCTCCCATTGCTGCAACAAGTGGAATAAAAAACGCCAGTGCGGGAATTTTTCCAATCTGACCTTCGAAATTACCTATCACCTGAGCCCCTAAAATTCCACCTAACATTCCAATCATCAACCAGGGTAGGCGAGAACGAGACATTTTCCATATGCTTGCTGATGCTTCAACATTTTCTGATATACCAGAAGCCATTTGAAAATCTTTATCCGCTTCTTCACGAATTACATCTACGATATCATCAATAGTAATTCGCCCTACAAGCTTCTTTTGAAGGTTTAAAACAGGAATAGAGACAAGATCATACTTTTCCATGATACGACCGACTTCTTCGGCCTCAACATTCGTAGTCACGTAAACCATATTCTTATCCTGAAAAATATCGCGAATGTATGTCTTAGGTCCCGCAAACAAAAGTGATTTCAGCGAGAGAAAACCAACTAGGTGGTCGTATTCATCTACAACGTATATAGTATACACTTTTTCAACTTCTTCAGCTTGTCGACGCAATTCGATTACACATCTGTTAACCGGCCAATCCAACTTAGCTCGGATAAATTCCGTTTGCATTAATCCACCCGCCGTGTCTTCATCATAGTTCAGAAGTTTGACAAGCTGTTCGGCATTGTCACTCTCCATTTCAGCGATTACCTCGAGTTGTCTGTCAACCTCAAGTTCTCCAAGAATATCTACCGCATCATCAGAATCTAGATTTTCTAATTGCTTTGCAAGTTGCTCTGTCGCGAAAGACTCTACGAATTGATAGCGAACATCGTCCTCTAATTCCATTAAGACATCTCCTTGAAGATCGTTGTCTAAATGTGTAAAGATATATTTGGCTTCTTCGTTGTCGAGCTCGTCAACTATTTCAGCAATGTCCGCAGGATGCAGGTTAATTATTTTTTGGTCAACAAAAGCACTATTGTTTTGTGCGATCATATCGCGTACTTCATCCAAAAACTCTTTTGTTAACTCAAACCTCATGTTGGAAAAGTTTGGCCAAATTTACGAAAGAAAAACACAAAAGCAGACACTCACAGTGTTTATTGCTTTTCAAGCGTAAACTGCACCATAGCCGTTAGTTCAATGAAGTTTTCAATACTGAGTCTTTCAGGGCGACTTTTAAGTAATTTATGTTCCGGTAATTGACTGACATCAACTATAGTTTTCAGACCATTTCGTATTGTTTTTCGTCGCTGGTTAAACACCGCTTTTATTACTTTTTCATAAACCTTTTCATCAACTTCAAGATGAGTTTTTTCATTTCTAGTGCAACGAATCACAGCAGACTTAACCTTTGGGGGAGGGTTGAATACATTTTCACTAACTGTAAAACAGTATTCGACATTGTAATATGTTTGTAAAAGTACACTAAGCACCCCATACTGCTTAGAACCTGGTTCCTCAATTGCACGTTGTACCAATTCTTTTTGGAACATTCCTGAGATCTCAGGTATATAGTTTCTGTTCTCAATGCACTTGAAAAGAATCTGGGATGAGATATTATATGGAAAGTTACCGACTACCGCAAATTGCTCGTTTTCAAAAATAGTTGAGAAATCCATTTTGAGAAAGTCAGCTTCGTGTATTTTACCTTTAAGCTGAGGAAAGTGCTCTCGAAGATAAGCGATAGATTCTGAATCAAGATCTATGACATGGAGGTTAATTCCTTCTTTTTGCAGAAAAAGTGCCGTCATAGCACCGGTTCCTGGCCCTATTTCAAGCGTGTTTTTTACTCCTCTATATTGGATAAACTCCTCCGCAATCTTTTTGCAAACATTTTGATCAATCAGGAAGTGCTGACCAAGATGCTTCTTCGGTTGGATATTCATTCGTTTTTGAATTCATCGATAACGGAAAGTAATGTTCTGAATGCAGCAAATTTACCTCCAAACTTGGCACTATGTTCTGCCTGTAATCGCGGAGCGTGTTTTTCTTGATAAGTGTTTAAATCTTCTTCAGAAAAAGAAAGGTAAGTGATTGCATAAGTTACACCGCCTTCTTCCTCTCCGTGCACTCGGCATAGTCGACTTTCTTTGAAGTGACCTGTATTCATAACATCTGGAATATGAGTTTCACGCATCCATTGTAGCCAGTCATTAGCTATTTTCTCATCAATACTAACTGTAACATTGTATATAACCATAGGACAAAGTTACAAAAGAAAGCACAAAAAAAGCACGCAGATTAACCTACGTGCTTCGGGGTTCAATATTTCATAAAACCACTTTTTAGTTTTTTGCCAGGCTTCCCACTAAACCGTCCCATTCGACAAGATGCATTTTGACTGTCCCAACCGGTATTTTTGCAGTAACCAGAACAGGAATACGGTTAGCATCATTAGTCACCCAAAATTCTACATCGTCATCATCTTCAAAGTATCGTCCTTCTTGAACCACGGGTTGAAATTTTAGGCATTCAAACTTACCTTTACGGATCTTGATTTCTTCAGTCCCTACATACTTTACTTTTAAAGGCCATACTTCGCCATCCATAAAACACTTAAAGGTTGTCACATCATCCGGCTTCATATTTTTAAAATCAAGTGTTCTCGCGTAGTAAAAAGATGAAATCATATCCTGAATTCCCATGGGAACTTTATACTCCTTTCCTTTGTCATCGATGACCTTTTGTTTGTCTTGCTTGAATTTATATTCTTGATTGATTTCGTATCCGCCTTCATTTACATCTCTAACAAAGCGCCAAGGAAAGATACCAGATTTATCGATGTAAGATTCATAAACATCTTCCACATTGTAGAACAGGCTAAAAGCACCGAGTGTTTTTCCTTCACCTTTTACATGATATAAAGGACGACCGTGAGCTCCTTTTTCTGAAGTTTCATTAACTGTAAGTACAGCTTCACCTGCGTCCATAATACCATATGTGATACGATAGCGAAGCTTCTCACCACTTTTAAAACTCTTTGATTTTACGGTAGGGTAATAGATTTTTGTGGAACTTGTCATTCCAACAATCAAACCTACTACGGTAAGTATTGAGATTAATTTTTTCATGGCGCTAATTTTAATATTCTTGATAAGAAGTTACAAAAAATCTGCCAAACTTGAAAATAGGTGTGAAATCACAAAAAGCAAAGGCCGCATTTTAAGTATTACAACGAATTCTTTCATGCGCTCGAGAATAGTGCAGTTTAGAGTAGGTTTTTTTAATAGTAGGTTGAATCGATTTATTCATTTAAAAAAAATGACCATTCAAATCAACATTATAAAAAACTTAAGAGGCTATTTTATATGCCTCGAGAACAGGACTTAAAACATCATAATACATAAATTTTAATACGCTGAAATTTTTTGCTTCTAGTTCTTTTCTAGAATAACCATGTTTAGAATACTTAATGATTTCATTGATCATCTTATTTTTCACCATCTTTTCTTTTAACTCAATATTATCCATAGCGTTTTTTTTGTAAATCTACTGAGACAAGGATGTTAATAAAGCGTTTTTTGATGATGATACGTCAACATGTATGAAATACCAGAAGTTGCGCTATGTAAAATATACGGAGCATTAAGTAAATTTACTTACCAAATAATTCTTTTGGAGGATGGGTTTCAAATTACCTATTATACCAAGAACTCCGTTTCTCCAAATCGTTCTTGAACCTCATCTAACGTATCGAAGATCTCATTCAGGTCGAAAGTAGTTACAAGTTTAGTACGATAAGGTTTGAAATGTGGAATACCTTTAAAGTAATTCGTGTAGTGGCGTTTCATTTCAACGATAGCCAGCTTTTCACCTTTCCATTTGATGCTCATATCCAGATGTCGTTTAGTAACATCGATACGCTGCTTTAAGGTAGGCTTGTCAAGGTGTTTTCCTGTTTTTTGAAAATGTTTGATCTCATTGAAAATCCAAGGATATCCAATGCTCGCTCTTCCGATCATTAAACCATCAACACCATATTTGTCTTTGTATTCCACAGCCTTTTCTGGAGAATCAATATCTCCATTTCCGAACACTGGAATTTTCATTCGAGGATTATTCTTTACATCTGCGATTAATCTCCAGTCTGCTTCACCTTTATACATTTGCTTACGGGTTCTACCATGTATGGAGATCCCTTCAATTCCCACATCTTGCAGTCGTTCGGCGACCTCAACGATGTACTTGGTGTTTTCATCCCAGCCCAATCTTGTTTTTACCGTAACAGGTAAGTGCGTACTCTTTACGATTTCCTTGGTCATTTCTACCATCTTCGGAATGTCTTGAAGAATTCCTGCTCCCGCACCTTTACAAGCTACTTTTTTAACAGGACAACCATAATTGATATCGATGACATCCGGGTTTGTTTTCTCCGTAATCTCTGTGGCACGTTTCATACTTTCAATATCATAACCGAAAATCTGAATACCTACAGGACGCTCATATTCAAAAATGTCTAGCTTTTGTACACTTTTTACCGCATCACGGATTAAACCTTCAGAGGATATAAATTCTGTATACATCAAATCTGCTCCATTCTCTTTACATAAAGCTCGGAAGGGAGGATCACTAACGTCCTCCATGGGAGCAAGTAACAGTGGGAAGTCTCCCAATTCTATGTCGCGGATTTTTGCCATGTTCACTATAATCGTGAGTACAAAAGTACTGCTAAGGATAAAAAGAACAAAATAGATGGACACAACATAATTAGATTGAACATAAAACAATGTAAAGTCAATGCATATAGGTTCAGCGAATTCTTTCTATTTTTGCCTTCAAATACGAAGTGCTATGTACAGATCACACACCTGTGGAGAATTAAGAATTGAGAATGTAGGAACGAACGTGAAGTTGGCCGGATGGGTGCAACGAACAAGAGAAATGGGAGGAATGACCTTCGTTGATCTTCGCGACCGTTATGGAATAACACAGTTAGCATTCAGCACAGATGACAATGAAGAGTTAAATCAAGGTGCTAGAAAGCTCGGTCGTGAATTCGTCGTTCAGATAGAAGGTGAAGTGATTGAACGTTCAAGTAAGAACAAGAATATCCCAACAGGTGAAGTAGAGATCAAAGTAACAGCACTTAAGATTTTAAATTCAGCGAATACTCCTCCTTTCACAATTGAAGAAGATACGGATGGTGGGGATGAATTAAGAATGAAGTATCGTTATCTGGATATTCGTCGAACGGTGATTCAGGAAAAACTACGATTGAGAAATAAAGTTGCGCTGGAAACGCGCAAGTATTTGGACGGCGAAGAATTCATGGATGTAGAAACACCTTATTTGATTAAGTCTACCCCAGAAGGAGCGCGTGATTTCGTGGTTCCAAGTCGAATGAATGAAGGTGAGTTTTATGCATTACCACAATCGCCTCAAACATTTAAGCAGTTATTGATGGTATCAGGAATTGATCGTTACTATCAAATTGTGAAGTGTTTCCGAGATGAGGATTTAAGAGCAGACCGTCAGCCTGAGTTTACGCAGATTGATTGTGAAATGTCTTTTGTAGAGCAAGAGGATGTATTGAATACATTTGAAGGTTTAGTGAAGCATTTATTTAAAGCGTGTAGAGGTGTAGAGTTTGAAGGTGATTTTCCGAGAATGACCTTTGCGGAAGCAATGGAGACATACGGCTCTGATAAACCTGACATTCGTTTTGGAATGAAGTTCAATAATTTGAATGAATTAGCTAAAAATAAAGGATTCAAAATATTTGATGAAGCAGAGTTAGTAGTTGGAATTGTAGCGGAAGACTGTGCCATTTACTCTAGAAAACAACTGGATAAATTAACGAAATGGGTTCAACGACCACAAGTTGGCGCAAAAGGACTCGTTTATGTAAAATACAATGAAGACGGAACATTTAAAAGCTCTGTAGATAAGTTTTACAGTCAAGAAGACTTAAAAGGATGGGCGGATCACATGGGAGCGAAACCTGGTGATTTACTACTTGTACTCAGTGGAGAAACGGAGAAAACACGCAAGCAGATGAATGAACTGCGCTTGCACATGGGAGATGAGTTAGGCCTGAGAAACCCTAATGTATTTAAACCATTGTGGGTTGTTGACTTTCCTCTTTTAGAATGGGATGAAGATACCGCACGTTATCATGCGATGCACCACCCATTTACTTCACCAAAGCAGGAGGATATCGACCTTTTGGATACTGATCCAGGAAAAGTTAGAGCGAATGCCTATGACCTTGCCATGAATGGCGTAGAGCTTGGTGGAGGTTCTATCAGGATTCACGATAAAGACCTTCAAGCGTTGATGTTTAAGCACCTCGGTTTTACAGATGAAGAAGCACAGAAGCAATTTGGATTCTTGATGAATGCATTTGAATTTGGAGCACCGCCTCATGGAGGAATAGCATTTGGTTTGGATCGATTAGTAGCAACGATGGGAGGATCAGATTCGATACGTGATTATATAGCTTTCCCGAAAAATAATGCAGGTAGAGATATCATGATTGATGCACCAGCAACGATTGATCAAGAACAATTGAAAGAGTTAGCGCTGAAGCTAGATCCTCAAGATGAATCATAGTTAACTAAAAAGAATGCCCACATACATTGAGTTTATCGGCTATGCAGCCTCATTCTTCGTCCTTCTTTCTTTTGTAATGAAGAAAATTGCAACGCTGCGAACGGTGAACATGATAGGTTGTTCTTTTTTCATAGCGTACGGAATTCTTATTGATTCACTACCAATAATTATTACAAACGTTGCTATTGTTTTTGTGAATGGATTCTATTTGATCAAATATTTACGATCAGAGAAAATCTCTAGCTAAAACATAAGGAAAGTTTGGCCTTTGCAGACTATAAGAACAAAAAGGTATAGAAATAAAAAAGCGAGCCGTTAATGCTCACTTTTTTAAATTTATAACTACTTTTCTATTCATCAAAGAACGTCACTTTTCCAGATTCGATATCGTACATTCCTCCAACGATTTTGATTTCACCCTTCTTCTCCATTTCAGCTAAAATTTCACTTTTAGAACGGATTTCTGAAATGGCATGTTTGACATTTTCATCTGCTACCATTTGAATCGATTCAGGAGTAGTTATGTCATTAACTTTAGGTTTAATGACATCAATAGCAGGCTTAATTTTCTTTAGTAGTGTAGTAATATTGCCTAATTCAACATGTTCACAAGCAGATGTAACTGCTCCACATTTTGAGTGACCAAGCACTACTACCAGTCGTGAACCTGCAACTTTACATGAATATTCCATAGAACCGAGAACATCCTCATTGATTACATTTCCTGCAACTCGAGCATTAAAAATATCACCAATTCCTTGATCAAAAATCAGTTCTGATGAAGTCCGAGAATCAATACAGCTCAGAATTACGGAGTGAGGGAACTGACCGTCAGTAGTTGCCTTCATTTGATCTAACAAAGCACGCTCAGTCATTTCATCGTTCATAAAACGCTGGTTACCATTAACAAGCATTTCTTTAGCCATTGCAGGCGTAATTTGCTTTTGGGTTTCCTTTGTCTGTGTATTCATTAATTCAGCTATTTCATTTGCAAAGTTATTGAGTTTTTCTGATCGTAATGTATCAAAACCCACAAATTGAACTTTCATATCTCTAGTTTTTGCACCTTCTGCAAAATCTGCAAAAAGGTCGAATACATCATAATCCATGTGCTTATTAATTCGGCCATCAATAACAATATTAGCTCCTTCAGGAACTTCACTAAGTTTCTTGTGGAGGTGACCCTTATTGAAAAAAGAAACAACTTCACCCAATTTAATTACGGTAGTGTTTCTAAGACCTTCTTCTTTAAGAATGAACTTTGAGTATAAAGCATTTTTATAGCTTTGATTTAGTATGAAGAAGATCGAAACTGTTAATCCAGCAATAATCCCCCATAGAAGGTTAGCAAAAACAATCACTAAGATTGTTACTATAAACGGAATGAACTGACTCCAGCCGTTCAGATACATTTTCTTAAATAGTCCGACGTTGGCAAGCTTGTACCCCACAATTAATAAAATAGCGGCCAAACAAGACAGTGGAATCATGTTCAGTAGCCAGGGTAAAAGTAAAACGAATATCACTAAAAAGAAGCCATGTGAAATCGCAGAGACTTTTGTTTTTCCTCCAGCATCTATATTCGCCGAACTTCTCACAATAACTTGAGTTATAGGAAGCCCGCCAATTAGAGAAGAAATCACATTCCCAGTTCCTTGTGCAAATAATTCACGATTGGTTGGTGTGATTCTTTTACTTGGATCGAGTTTATCGGTCGCCTCAACACAGAGCAAAGTTTCCAAGCTAGCCACTATTGCCATGGTAAAACCAATAATATAAATACTTGGGTTTTTTAGAACACTCCAATCGGGAAATGTCAATAATCCGTAATAAGCTTTATCATTATCTGCAGCTTTTATATTCACCATATGGTTGTTCTGGAAAACTTCGCCATTGATGACCTCTTGCTCGTTAACTAGGGCAAATTCTGGAAAGTAACTTTTCAATAGTCCATTTATAACAATACCAGAAACAACTGCCACTAAAGGACCGGGGATAAGGCTTAAAAACTTATTTTTTTTCATAAAAGATTGCTGAAACAAAATAAGTATAGCCAAGGCGATTGATGTGATGATGACTGCTCCCATCGTAAAATTCTCAAGAGCATATCCAATTTCAGAAAAAGAATTGTGTCCATCTGTTTGAAAGAATTCCCATTCACCTTCAGGGTTTTTATCCCAACCAAGTGCGTGAGGAATTTGCTTCAAAATCAAGGTGATTCCGATACCGGCTAACATCCCTTGAATAACTGCTGTTGGAAAATAATAGCCAATGATTCCAGCACGAAAGGCACCTAGAATAATTTGAATGATTCCAGCAATGACACCAGCAACTAGGAATGCTTGAAAACCAGCCATCATATCGAATTCCCCAGCAGCATTCGTGCCTAGTTCCCGAATACTGTCTGCTACAATCACTGCTAGTCCTGCTGCTGGCCCTGAAACTCCCAAAGGCGATCCACTGATAGCACCAACAAAGATTCCCCCAACTATTCCGGCGATTACTCCGGCGAACATAGGAGCGCCTGAAGCTAAAGCTATACCTAAACAAAGGGGGAGTGCCACTAAAAATACGACAAGTCCTGCAGGTATATCGTACTTTAAATTCTTAAAAAAAGAGTTATTATTCATTTCTATATTAAGCTGTTTCAGGCATTTTTTTAGCCTATGGTAAAATCAATTGGGTATAATCAAAACTTATGAAACAGCTGTTTTCGGCGGTTCTTTTGGAATGTTAGGGCTATAATTGTTCCAAATGAACTCTCTATAATGAAATGTGAAAGGGTTTTCGTTTTTAGCGAAATGTGTTTTGAATGAAATACGAGCAGGCTCTTCTTCCCCCTCCTCTGATGTGTTGGTTTCCTCTGTTTCGTTTTCACTCTCAGATTCATTTTCAGCCAAGTCATTCTTATCAATTGATTCTTCAGTTATTGTGTTGAAAATCAAGTCTCCCAAAACAATAATTGAGTTGCTGAACATCAAAAAAACGCTAAACAAGCATAAATAACAATATTTACGGCATTTCATCATTGCGTCAAATGTAGGATTTTATCTAATGAATAAAAAATAATAATAATCAGTATTAAATAAATATATGGGTTGAATATGGCATAACTATTGAAAGATAAGTTATGATTTAATTGTTTAATTTTGTAGAAAATGACTCTTATGCGTAAGTTAATCTTTCTGTTTTCCATATTCATAGCATCCTCAAGTTTTGGACAAACTGGTCAGTGGTGGAAAGGAGGAAATGATCAAGATGAAAAACAGACGGATACTTCAATCTCTGTGAATATCGAGAAAGACTCTGTTGTATATGAAAAGGGAAAAGTGACTGTATCTAAAGATCCACGAATTGAAAAACTCATCGAATTCAAAGGAGCTAAGATTCCTCCAGCAACAGGACCGAAGAAAGATGGATTTCGTGTGCAATTATTTTTTGATCAAGATAGAAAACAAGTGGACGAGGCCCGATCGAAAATGCTCCAATTAGATAGGGGCGCGGATACTTATATTGAATACAAGGCTCCGAATTATAATTTACTCTTAGGTAATTTTCGTTCAAGACTTGATGCAGAAAAAGCGCGCTCTAAATTGCTTCAAGAGTTTCCCGAGGCGATTATAGTTAAGGATCGTATTTATTTTCCGGAAATAGACGAAGAATAAACGCCTAAATAAAGTCGAAACCTGAAATGTAAGCAGGTTCCTTTAGGTTTACATCCTTATTGCTTCTAACGACTAGATTGACTTCGTGAACTCCATTGATCTTGTGGAGCACTCCCCAATTTACTCTTTTCTTTAGATGGTTCCACAGTGGTTCTTTCTGATCTACCCACCAATGCAATACTTTGTGATTCTCTTCTGCAAGAATACCTTCTGCTAAAGATTGAAAAGAACTAACGCTATGGTCTTTTACCCAAACTGAGTCAATTACAGAAAATCGGTGTGAATTTGGACGTATAATTTTATTAATGACAGGGATGTAGGGAAGTAACTTGGTTAAAACTTGTCCTCCTTTTCCTGGGAGTCTTTCAATTTTCCATTCTGCTTGATATGAATTCGCAAATGCCACAACCTCTTCATTTTCTTCTAAAACATAGAATGACCTTCCCTTGAATGTCTGTTCAGGATGGTAAAATGGCCGACCACTAAACGCGTTATCTACGAGGCTTTTTATTTGATCAACATCTTCAAGTTTTCGAATAGACCCTTTTTTTGGATGTAAGCTACTGAACGTCTGAGTTGCAACTTTTGCTTTCGATTCAAATCCAAACGCTTCACTCATCCAGAGCGATCTTTCATTTTTAGGATCGATATAGGCATAAAAATAATCAGGCCCATTTTTGTCGCCAAGAGCGCTTTCAAAAAATTCACTTAGGCGAGCATTCAGTTTGCTCTTTCCTTTCGACCTCTTGTTTTTAGAACTAGGTGCTTGAAAAACCTGATCAAAAGCAAAATACCGTACATACCAATCCTTGTCTCTTCTGCAAAAAGTAACATTGGCAGTTAACCTGTTGCGTGTAGTCAAGTTTAAAAATAGAGGTTTGTATAGGTCTTTGATCCTTTTCTCTATTCCACAATGTTTGTATTTAGCTCCATTTGAACCCAGTGTTACTGAATTCAACAATTTCAGCGTCTCTTCAGTGTAAGCGTCATCAGTTGAAAAAGGAGGTTGTATTCCAAACATGTATTAGATACTCATTTCAACAATCTTTTTAGCCTCTGCTGGAGTAAGGTCACCTCTTTCACCTATTGCATCCCAGCCTCTTTCTTCAAAACGCTCTTTAATAATTTCAGCGGTGTTATCTGTATCCTTTGCGTAATCAGAAATAGATGTATCAATACCTAAAGACTCGAAGAATGTTTTTGTACGATGAATAGCTTCTTCTCCACATGAACCATCAAGCCCAAAGACACGCTGTCCGTATTGAATTAATTTATCCTTTTTATTTTCGAATTTAACCGTGAATAGATTTGGTGCTACAATAGCCAAAGTTCTTGCATGATCAATTCCATGGAGAGCTGTTAACTCATGGCCTATCATATGGGTCGCCCAGTCATAGCTTACTCCAGCTCGAAGTGTTCCATTTAATGCCATAGTCGCACACCACATTAAATTACTTGCAGCCTTGTAGTTTGAAGGATTCTCCAATACAGTAGGAGCAATTTCAATCAAGGTAGAAAGTATTCCTTCAGCTATACGCTCTTGCAAAAGGTTATCAGAAGGAAAAGTAAGGTATTGCTCTAAAGTATGCATGAATGCATCGGTTATTCCGTTTGCAATCTGACGCTTAGGAAGTGTTGACACGACCGTTGGGTCAAGGAATGAAAACTTTGGAAACCCTTGTGGACCTCCCATGGTTCTTTTTTCTTTGAATTCACATCTGGAAATTACAGCTCCCGAGTTCATTTCTGAGCCAGTTGCAGGAAGCGTTAGCACAGTACCAAAAGGCACGGCATTAGTAAAAGAAGCTCCTTCTTTCTGAGTTAAAACATCCCAAGGGTCTCCTTCATATTTAGCTGCACTTACGATAAATTTAGATCCATCTATCACTGAACCACCACCAACCGCAAGAACGAAGTCAATATCGTTACTCTTAATCAGCTCAACCGCTTTCATCAAAGTCGTGAATTCTGGATTTGGTTCAATACCTCCGAATTCAGTTATATCATAACCGTCAAGTGATGCGATAACCTTGTCATAGACTCCATTATTTTTAATACTTCCTCCACCGTAGGTAAGAAGTACTTTTCTCGAATGGGTATGCCTCTTTATTTCTTCGGGAATGCGGTTATAGGTTTCTTTTCCAAAGATGACTTTGGTAGGATTATAGTAATCAAAATTATTCATAATGTTGTTTTT
>CBFHXS010000052.1:0-17531 GCA_965659845.1 Brumimicrobium sp. | reverse complement strand
GAAAGATTCGAAACTAAAGGAATTGATCAATTGGACTTGTCAAGAAGCATTCATCCAGCGGATCTTCCTTTTTTCCTTGTTAACATTGTCAATTCTAAATATAGAAATACTAAGGCTCACACAAGTGTACGCATCAAGACCAAAAAACATGGCTTTCAATGGATAACAATCAATGTATCATTCAATATAGAAACTAATTTATGGCATGGAACTTTAGAATACAATCTTGACCAAAAAAATGAAGATGAAAAGCATGATCATGAAAACATTTATCAAGAAATAATTAAAGAAGAGCGCAAACAAATATCTTCAAAGCTTCACGATGGAGTTGGACAAGAACTCGTTTTAATGAATCTGCTTATTTCTCAAATGGAAAACGCCGAAAATCAAGCACAGATTGAACACATTCGTTCAATTCTTCAAAATTCTATTTCTGATGTCCGTAAACTCAGTTACAGTTTAAATATACCCGATCCAGACTCATGTATTGATAGTATTTTGAGTCGATTAAAAAGCAATTATAACGAAATCGATTCGTTTTCGGTGAACACCAAACTTTCCCCAAAGATCAAAAAAGATGGTTTGTGTTTGGATAAGCTCTATCATGTTCGATATATACTACAAGAATTCTGCAGTAATTCTATCAAGTATTCTGGAGGAAACCGAGTTGACATAAGTGTATCCAAAATAGGCATGAATCACTCCAAATTCGAAATTCAGGATAACGGAAAGGGATTTGATTTCGATGAAAAATTAGGAAATGGAATGGGTTTGAAAAATATTATGATGAGGCTAAAAATAGTAGCTGAGACTTCGAGTTTTCATTCAAATGATAAAGGAACGGTACTTTCTTTTGTAATGAAAAACGATTCTCTACAGAACTAAAAGGGATCTACCCTACTCAACAATGTCTAGTAAAGCAACCTCAAATACTAATACAGTATTTGGAGGTATACTACCGCTACCACTTCCATTCTCACCATACGCTAATGCAGATGGAATGATTAGCATACCCTCTCCACCTTCTTTAAATTTAGGAATTCCTTGGGTCCACCCTTGTATAACACCTTGTAAGTTAAAAGTAATTCCAGCAGCATCACTTTCGTCAAAGACAACTCCATCGGTAAAGTACCCTTTATACCTTACACGCACATTATCAGTTGCATCCGGAAAATTACCCGTACCCAAGTCGTTAATTACATAATGTAAACCACTTGAGGTCTCTTCCGCTTGAAGATTATTATCTGCAATGTAATTCTTGATAATTGTAAGATCTTCCTGTAATTGTTCCTCAGGTGAAAGCCCTTTATTACAAGCGAACAAAATGATTGATAAAAGCAATAGAGATAGTATTTTCATAGCGATACATTTTCAAATTCTATTCAAATATACATAAAACAAAAAAAGGCCGCCCATATTGGGCGACCTTAAACATTACGTTTTCTACTTACTAGAAGTGGAAAGTCAAACGCAAAGAACCTGCTGGTCCAAATACGTTATTCATGTTATCTGTATCGATACCAAATGAAGAACCATTTTTAGATTCTTCTACAAATGTTTCTGAAACTTCGTTACCACTTCCATTAAGACCTTCTGATTCGTAAGTTACTGAAGCAGTTCCTAAAGATTGGAATACAAGACCCCATCCAAATTCACCGCCAATAGAAAGCTTTGGAAGAACAAAGTATTCAGCTCCGATAAACCCGCGAATACCTATACCGAATGCCATACCGCTCTTAGACTCAAGGATACGAGCATCATTACCAAATTGATCAGTAGTAATTGAATTACCATTGATATCATCAGCAGCTGGATCAACATCAACGTTAAACGTAGCAGCTTGATTTAGCTCATTACCGTATGTATAGGTTGCTGAGTTAGAGGATAAAGAGATTCCTAATTCTCCTCCATAGAATCCTTGAAGCCTACCTTTTCCTTTACGCCACTCTAGTCCACCTGACAAACCAATATTCGTAAATCCATTAGAAAATGAATTTTCTACCATTTCTGGTGGAGTATTTGGGTAAGATACAAGTGAAAAGTCTTGACTACGATCAGAAACCATTTGTGAACCTGAATTGGAACCAAATCCTATTCGAAGGTTACCGCGATATGCCATAGTTTCAGACGCAAAGTATTTTCCAGTAATCGTCTGATTGTTTGTTAAAAAATTCCATGTTGGGGCAGCGTTAGCATCAGTACCACCGATAAAATTACCAAAGTAAGTTAGAAATGGTGTGGCATCAATACCAACTGCCCAATCTCCAGTTTCTGGCAAATAAACTTTTTCCTCATCTTGTGCGTATGCACTAGCTCCTACGAGTAATGCCGCAACAGCAATAATTGTTTTTTTCATAATATAAAATTTTATGTTTATATAAAACTACACCATCTTACGGTGCATTAGGAACAAGGTTACATTAATTTTCAATATCTACTTGTTAATTTCTTGGTAAAAAATAGTAGAATATGATAAATATCAGGTTAATTGGCGCGCGCCCTTAATTCAAGCCCATCATAAGCTGGTTCAATGTTATCTGGTAACATCTCTATTATCCCATTATGTGTTGCAAACAAATGAGAGATGTGGGTTAAATAAGTATTTTTAGGTTTAATCCTATCTACTAAAGCAAGAGCTTCAGATAGATTAAGGTGTGAGATATGTTCCTTAATTCTTAGGCAATCCAGAATTAGTGTATTCACTCCTTTTAATTTCTGTATCTCCTCGTCCGCAATAGTTTTTACATCAGTCAAATACGCAAAATCCCCTATTCTAAAACCTAAAACGGGCATTTTATAATGAAACATTTTTATTGGCACAACTTCTAGCCCCCCTGGCAGAAAAAAAGGTGAGTCACCAATGGTATTTATATTCACATTAGGAACTCCGGGGTATTTATTCTGCTCAAAAGCATAATAAAACTCCCGTCTCAAAGCTTCTTCTGTTTCGGGATTGCAAAACAGCTCCATATCTCTTTTTTCAAGAAAATTGAATGATCGAACATCATCCATACCAGCAATATGATCCTTATGAGAATGGGTATATATGACTGCTCTTAGCGATCTAACATCTTCTCTAAGCATCTGCTGACGAAAATCTGGGCCAGTATCAATAACAAAGTTTTCATTTCTATAAGTAAGCATTATTGAACTCCTCAACCGGCTATCTTTTGGGTCAGTCGACAAACACACATTGCATTGACAACCTATTACAGGAACTCCTTGAGATGTGCCCGTACCCAAAACAACTACCTTAAGATTCTTTGAGTTTTCCATTATTAAAAAAACAACTATTCAAAAGTTTGGTTCAAAAAAAAGGCTCGGTTATTAAAACCGAGCCTTAATATATTATTTTAAATCGTGATTATTTAATCACTTTAACAGTTTTTGATCCATTCAATGTAATAACCTCTACAAAATAGACTCCAGATTTCCAAGTTGTCGTGTTCACACTCACTGCTGTTTCGTTGGCGTTAACACGCGCTACTTTTTGACCAGCAACAGTTATAACGTTCACATTAACAATCATCGAACCATTCGAAGAAATCTTCAATTCATCTTTCACTGGATTCGGGTAAACTGATAGCTTCAATTCGTTTTCAGATACATTGATTGTATTTATTGTTACACAATCAGAAGTATCGGCACAAACTCCATCTATTACGATCACCGCGTAGTTACCATTTGTTGTAGCCGTAAATGACTGATTAGTTTCACCACTTATCGGTGCATCACTATTATCACAGTCAATCCACTGATAAGTTAGACCTGAAGCGTTTGCTTCGATCGTAAGATCTGTTGTAGCAGTAGTAACATCAACATTACAAACCTCAAGGTTAATACAATCAGAAGTATCAACACATATACCATCTGTAATTATTACTGCATAATTCCCAGTCGAAGTTGCGGTAAATGATTGCCCCGTTTCTCCTGAAATAGGTGCATTATTGTTATCACAATCTATCCACTGATAGGTAACTCCCATTCCAGTTGCATTAGCTGTTGCTGTTGCATTGGCTGTTGCTGTTGTAATATCAACATTACACAAAGGAGTAACAGAACAAGGGAAGATTTGATAACCAGCATCATATGGAGCATTACTATTATCAAACTGACCTCCTAATCCTGTTACATCAAATGGACCATTTGGAGTATTCGTTCCTGCCAAAGGAGAATCATTGTCGATTCTAATCACAAAACTATTGTTTCCATCAGTAACGTCAACATTTCCGCCTGAAGGCCAAACTGTTTCGTTATTCACTAAAGAAAGAGTTTCAATAGTAATGTATTGACTTTCTGTTGTCTCGTCAAGGGCCGTAACTATAGTAGGTGTTTGTGTAGGATTCCCTTGAGTTTCCAAAACGATTTCTTCAGCGAAAATTTGCGTCAACCCATTGAAGAAACCAATGTCTCCTCTTACAGTTATTGAATCTCCTTCAGCGACAACGTAATTGTCTACATCGGAAAAGTTATATACATTAATTCCGTCATTCTCGCTATCAATAATAGTGAAGCTATATCCAGCATTCCCATCAAAATCTGTACAATGTACAATTCCTTTAAGTTCAACAAAAACATCTAGAGAATCTGGACTTAAATCACCATCATTAGCAGTTACCTCACCAATATCATATGGTGTATAGTCAAATGTCTCACCTGATAATACAACATTTACATCTGTAGCACCTGTAGAGCTAACAACTACATCACCATTTTGATTGTAATCAGCTGCTGAACCATTCAAACGAACATAAATTGGAGTAGAAGTTACTGTTCCTCCTGACTGAGTCAACGTAACAGATGCACCGAATCCTGAACCTGAAGTTGTAGATACTTCATAATTTGTCGGCGCAGTTACAGTAATATCAGCAGTTAAAAATTCTCCCGACACATCAATTGTCTGCTCTGCAGAAGGTGTTCCTACGAAATGAGAGAAACCTGATAATGTTGATGGAGTTGCAAATACTGTAGGGTCTTGAGGTAAAATTTCACCTTCTAAAGTTACTGTTTGATCTGTTGCTCCTGCTGAAGACAAAGTAATCTCTCCATTCGCAGGAGAAGCAGCAACTGTTCCATTTAGTCGAACAAATATAGGTGTAGAACTCACTACCCCTCCAGATTGAGTTAGCGTAACTGTATTTCCAAAAGTACCTCCGCTAGTTTCTGAGATTTCATAGTCTCCATTTGTAACAGTTATAACTATATCGTCAGTTAAATTTGAACCTTCCACATCAAATGATTGCTCAGAAGAAGGGGTTCCAACGAATTGAGTAAATCCTGTTAGCGTAGATGGGTTAGCAAGAATAGTAGGGCCTGCTGCCAAACCTGTTAAAATGACGTTATCCATAGCAAAGGCTTCGTAGTTAGAACCTGCGTCAAAGACTACTCTTAGATATAATGTGCTGCCTGTGCTTGTGAAATTGTTAGACGTAATTGTTTGTAAGGCATAAGTTAAAGTAGTTCCATTCGCAGTGTTAGTACCACCAGTTGCGTTTCCTACTAAACTCACAGGCTGATTGAAACCAGAAGAATGACCAAAAGAATATAACGTTGACCAAGTTGTATTATCCCATGAATATTCAACTGATAAATTATCTGAATCATCCAAATCACTTGGGACAGCGCCAAAATCAATTGAGAGCTCTAAATCACTAAAACCACCAACGCTAACACCACTTCCAAGTGAAAGGACACCTGGATTACCACTATTAATTGAATTAGGATTAGAACCAACAAAAAGCCAAGAGCCGGTAACATTTGTATAAGGTCCAACGGAACCTTCGTAAATATCAGGGTTACTTGGTTCTGCTCTATGGAAATACTGATCTCCCGGGTCAGTGCTTGGCGTTTGGCTTGGGCTGTGCGAGTATCCACTTAGATCTGTTTCAAAATCCTGAGTGTACAATGTCGTCTGCCCTAGACTGATATTCGAAATCAATACTAGCGCCAATAAATAAATTTTTTTCATTTTGTTTTATTTAAAATTTGGTACAAAATTAATGTATAGAATTTCACTTAACATTAACAAAGCGTTAAGTATTATAAAGAGTTTTCAACAGTCAGACATTTTCTGTCTAAGGCTGAATAATTATGGTATCAACATCGTATCCGTATGCAGCAAAATGACCTAAAGCTTCATTGGTCCAACTATAGTCAGGATTAGCAGGAGCAGCACTTTGACCAGACTCTCCAGCTATTTCAAACAGCTGATCATAATAGTCGAAAGTATTTTGACTATACGAAACAAATTGCACCACTATAGTATCTCCAATAACATGTCTAGTTGTGAAAAACGGGACGGATTGACTATTACCATTTGAGAAACCATCATCAAAAAGAAATTGATCTCCAAGCTCCGTTAAAGAATCTCCATTTATCACTCTATTCGCACGATAAAAATTCTCTGCTTGTGGATCAGTAAAATTCGTAAAGACAATATACCCTTCCTCTCCAAACAGACTTTCTTCTTGAAAATCTTGAGATAATGAATCAATTGAAACAACTACCGGAAGAATATCTGAGGCTTCATAAATGACACCATCAACTGTTACTTGCATTCTATAAGTACTGCCATAATCAGGAACATAGTTCTCTAACAAATACTCTCCATTCCCTTGATCAATTAAAGCACTTGTATTATTAGCTTGATCAACAATCTCAACTTGCGCTCCAGAAACAACTGGAAAGTCTACAGTTGAAAAAATATTCTTTGTTTCAGAAATTTTCACTCGTACCTCTTCTTTGACCGCGTCAAAACTACCTTCTATTACTAGCTGAGGATCAACCTCATTGACATCCAAATCAATAACTTTTTGGCATGAAAAGGCTATCAAAGTCAATAAAACAATATAAAATATGTTATTCTTTTTCATCTACTTAATCTTAAAGTTCCATGTAATTGAGGGGATAAGTCTGAATAAAGCAGTTTGGACTGCTTGAACCTGACCCGACGTATTTCCTTCGAAAGAATCGGTAAACCTAACAGAGAATGCATTTTCTCTATTGTAAACATTATAAATTGAAAAGTTCAAACTTTGCTCTAGATGCTTTCTATCTTTCATATACCAAGTAAGACCTAAATCTAATCTATGATAGTCTGGCAGTCGATTTCCATTTCGCTGACCGACATAAGGCACGTCTAACCCGTCAAATGAATATTGAGCACTCGGGAAAGTAACTGCGTCTCCGGTATAATAAACAAAACTTGAACTCAACACAAATTTATCTTTAATCTTATAAGTAAGAATTAAATTAAGGTCGTGAATTCTATCTTGTCTAGCAGAAAACTCCTGGCCATTATCAATATCATCAAATTGTCTTAGAGCTCTTGATAATGTATAGTTGAACCAACCTGTAAATTTTCCTTTTGTCTTTTTAATCTGAAACTCTACCCCGTAAGCTCTACCCTGTCCATAAACCAGCTCACGCTCAACAAGCTCATTGAGAATTAAATTGGCATTTGGCCTGTAATCGATTTGATTTTGCAACCACTTGTAATAGGTTTCAATCGATACTTTGTAGGTATTATTT
This sequence comes from Brumimicrobium sp., assembly GCA_965659845.1. Taxonomy (GTDB): domain Bacteria; phylum Bacteroidota; class Bacteroidia; order Flavobacteriales_D; family Crocinitomicaceae; genus Brumimicrobium. The sequence continues at coordinate 10,001 of CBFHXS010000052.1, read as the reverse complement.
GAGAAGTTTTTATAATAACCAATAGCTATCTGATCTCCAATTTGTGGCTTTACGGTATTCGATGTCGGAACCCATACATCCGTCGGACTGCTAGTTGTTGTGTTCGATAATTGGTGTATGTATTGAAAAATCCTGTTGTAACCTGCTTTTATAGAACTGCTTTCATTCACAATAAAATTAGCTGATGCTCTTGGTTCGAGACCTTGGTAATATTTTATAGATTCCCAAGAACCGTATTCAACCTCACTTGTAATATCGCCTTCATCATTAAATTCATATGCGGTACCCTCACCCATATAATTGAAGCCCGAATATCTCAATCCATACATAAATGCCCATCGATTACCTACCTTTTGCTCATTCTGAATATATGCTCCTAATTCAAGCGCTCTCCTTTTACTCAATTCGATTTGATTAAACCCTACATTCGCACCACTCTCCAAAACTCCAGGCTCGAAAGTATGGTGTATTCCATTGAACCCATATTTAATCGTATTATTGGCATTCATATAATATGTGAAGTCCTGTTTGACATTAAAGTCACGGATCGATGACCTTATTCCAAAACCATCTTCACCTGCCCCTATTGTGAACTGATAGTCGAATTTGCTGTAAATAAAAGATGTATTCGAAAAGAGCTTGTCTGAGAATATATGATTCCAGCGAAGCGTTCCTGTTTGGTTCCCCCAATCAAAGCCAAACTGACCGTCTAGCAGGAAATCATCACGACCAAAATACCCAGACAAATAGATTCTATCCTTTTCACCCAATTGATAATTAGCTTTGGCGTTCAAGTCATAAAAATAAAGTTTCGTGTTGTCCAAATCTTGATTTGGAGCTAGCGGTAAAAAAATATCTGCGTAGCTTCTTCTTCCGGAAACGATAAAAGATCCTTTATCTTTAACTATCGGTCCTTCGACAGTAAGACGAGAAGAAATTAATCCAATCCCTCCAGATGCAGCAAACTTTTTGTTATTACCGTCTCTCATTTTAACATCCATCACCGATGAAGCTCTACCTCCATATTCAGCAGGTATTCCTGACTTATACAACGCTACATCTTTGATAGCATCTGAATTAAAAACAGAAAAGAATCCTAGCAAGTGAGAGGCATTATACACAGTAGACTCATCAAGTAAAATTAAATTTTGGTCTGCACCACCTCCTCGAACAAAGAAACCTGCGTTCCCCTCTCCAGCTCCTTTGACTCCTGGAGTCAACTGTAGTGTTTTCATTATATCTTGCTCTCCAAAAAGAATTGGAATAGTCTCTATATCCTTCGGATTTAATCGAGTCACCTCCATTTGAGCAGAAGTTATGTTGCTGTTCTCCTTCTTAGATGTTATAACAACCTCGTCCATTTCTTGTACATCTGACGGAATACCGAGTTCAACATTGATTGTTGTATCTTGCCTTAGGTTCACTTGAATGATTTTATTCTCAAAACCAACACTGCGATAAATCAATGTATAGTTCCCTGTATCCACAGTTAAAGAATAAAACCCATAGGCATTAGACTGAGCCCCCGTATTAGTGAGTTCTTTTACGATAACAGCAGCGCCAAAGATATCCTCACCATTTGTTCCATCTTTTATAGTACCGGAAATGGAAACTTTTTGAGAAAAACCATAACATGAAATTATGGTTATAAACAGGAAGGTTAAAGTCTTGGTAATCATATTATCTGTTTGTGTAATTTGATAGAAAGACAAAAGTAGTGGATTTTTGTTCAAGAATGAGACAATATCAAGTATAAGAATATTGAATAATACATGAAAGGTATTATGCAGGTATGGAAATCAGAAAATGACCATACCAGGGGATGAAGCTAAAAACGATTTTCATAAATTAGTTTAGTGCTATTCTGTCATCTCTATTCTTCTGAAAACCACTATAAATTCTCTTCACCTACTTCCTGCGATCCTTCAACACCTTTAACACATCATTTATTCCGAACCCTTTTGCTTGAAGTAATATCAGGTAGTGGAAAAACAGATCTGCACTTTCATTAAGAAACAAATCGTCATTCTCATCCTTTGATTCGATTACAACCTCTACTGCTTCCTCTCCTACCTTTTGGGCAATTTTATTAATTCCATTTTGAAATAAACTGGAAACGTAAGAGTCAGACGATGGATTGATTTTTCGATCATTAATCTTTTTTTCCAATTCTTCTATCACTCCAAATTGATTAGATGCTGTGTCTCCCCAGCATGTTGTTTCTCCTGTATGACAAGTCGGTCCATTAGGAGAAGCTTTGATAAGTAATGTGTCATTATCGCAATCTACTTCTAGACTTATAAGGTCAAGGGTGTTTCCACTTTCCTCTCCCTTCATCCATAAGCGCTGTTTTGATCTGGAAAAGAATGTAACCTTCTTTGTTCTTAAAGTCTCTTCGTATGCCTTCTCATTCATATATCCGAGCATCAATACATCCATTGTATCTGCATCTTGTATTATTGCAGGAACGAGTCCATCTGCTTTATTAAAATCTATTTCCATCTTATATTGTTCTTACAGGTATACCTTGTTGTGCTAAATTATGCTTTAAATCGGGAATTTCAATTGTTTTAAAGTGAAAGACGCTGGCAGCGAGAGCCGCAGATATCTCAGTTTTCAAAAAAAGATCTTTAAAATGAGACTCCTCTCCTGCACCACCAGAGGCTATGACAGGAATAGAAATCAATTCGTCTAGCTTTTGCAATGCTTCTAGCGCAAAACCGCCTTTCGTTCCATCATGATCCATAGAAGTGAATAATACTTCTCCAGCTCCTAGTTGTTCAGCACGCTTTACCCATTGAAATAAATCAATTTCTGTACGCTCTCTCCCGCCTACCAAATGAACTTTCCATCCATCCTCAGAGAGCTTGGCATCGACTGCCAGAACAACGCATTGATTCCCAAATCGATCAGCCAATTCCGTAAGTAGTTTTGGACGTTTTACAGCAGCTGAATTGATTGCAATTTTATCTGCTCCTGCATGCAAAAGAGCACTTGCATCCTCAACACTTTTTACTCCACCGCCCACGGTAAAAGGAATGTTCACTTCTCTAGCCAATCGCTCAACAAGTTGAACCAAGGTTTGGCGTTTCTCATGCGTTGCTGTTATGTCTAAAAAGACCAATTCATCTGCTCCAATCTTTGAGTATTTTTTAGCAAGTTCTATTGGATCTCCAGCATCCTGAAGATCTACAAAGTTTACTCCTTTGACCGTTCTACCGTCCTTAATATCCAAACATGGAATAATTCTTTTACTGAGCATGAGGTTTATTTATAATATTCGGCAATTTCATTCAAACTGATCTGACCTTCGTAAATCGCTTTACCAGCAATAGCACCATAAAGCCCTTTGTTTTGAAGTTCCTTAATTTCATTCATTGATGACACACCTCCACTTGCAATCAAGTTCAATGAGGGAAATTCATTGTTAATTTCTTCGTATAACTCAATCGACGATCCTGACATCATCCCATCCTTGGAAATATCCGTACAAATTGAGGAAGATACTCCTCGTTCAATGAAATCTTTCAAAAATGAAAACAACTCTATTCCGCTATCTTCTTTCCAGCCGTTGATCGCTATCCTTCGATCTCTAACATCGGCACCTAATATAATTTTATCCGCGCCATATTTACTAATCCATTCATAGACTTTCTCTGGAGACTTAACAGCTATACTACCAGCGGTGATTTGATTGGCACCAACATCAAGTACTTGCTTTATATCTTCATCAGATTTTACTCCTCCTCCAAAATCGATCTTCAACCCTGTTTTAGACGCTATTTTCTCAAGAATAGCATAATTAACAACCTTTGCAGACTTTGCACCATCGAGGTCTACCAAATGTAGATACTCTATTCCATGGTCTTCAAAAGACTTAGCTACCTCCAATGGGTTCTCGTTATAGACTTTCTTTTGATCATAATCACCTTGCGATAACCGAACACATTTTCCTTCTATAATATCTATTGCGGGAATGATCTTTATCCTTTTATTCATCTTATTGATTTAAGAAGTTCTTTATGATTTGTTCTCCTAATTCACCACTCTTCTCAGGATGAAACTGACACCCAAAAAAATTATCCTTCTCCAGAGCCGCAGAAAACTCGATTCCATATTTACAGCTAGAAATAGTTTCTTTTGTCAACGGAACATAATAGCTATGTACGAAATAGGTTTGACCTTCAATGTTTTCAAAAATATCTTTTCCGTTGATTAACTTATTCCAGCCCATGTGTGGAACTTTTAATTGATCATCAAATCTCTTTACATCTACGTCAAATATACCCAAACCAGCGACGTCTCCCTCTTCAGAAAAACGACACATCAATTGCATTCCAAGACAAACCCCTAGAACAGGCTGTTTTAAACCTTTAATCAATTCGTTAAGTCCTTTTGCATTAATTGTGTCCATTGCTGACTTAGCGTGACCAACACCCGGAAAGATAACATATTCAGCATTTTTAATCGTCTCCGGAGCATCACTAAGCACTGGGGAATAGCCTAATCTTTCAAATGCAAATTTTACAGATTTTACATTTCCAGCGCCATAATCTATTATTACAATATTCTTCATTGTTGACATTCTTTACAGCACTCCTTTAGTACTTGGCAGAAATGCTTCATTTACATCTCGTTTCTTTGCCATTTTTATCGCCTTAGCAAAGGCTTTAAAGATACTCTCTATCTTATGGTGCTCATTATCTCCTTTAGCCTTTATGTATAGATTGCATAAAGCCGAATCAGAGAAGCTTTTAAAGAAATGCATAAACATTTCAGTTGGCATATCACCCACTTTCTCTCTTTTGAATTTAGCTTTCCACACCAACCAATTTCGACCGCCAAAATCAATTCCTACCTTAGCATTGCAATCATCCATTGGAAGAAAAAAACCATAACGCTCCACTCCAATTTTATTTCCTAATGCTTTTCTTACGCACTCCCCAAAAGCAATAGCTGTATCTTCTATAGTATGATGCTCATCAACCTCTAAATCTCCTTTCACAATAATTTTTAAATCCAATGCACCATGTCTTGCTATTTGCTCCAACATGTGATCGAAGAAGTTTAGTCCTGTTGAGATATCCGCCTTACCACTTCCATCAAGATCAAGACTTATGTCTATATCTGTCTCTTTGGTCGTTCTCTTCACAGCGTATTTACGATCTCCTAATCTCAAATACGTATAAATCTCATTCCAATCTCGAGACTCTAAAACAACACTATCTAATATCTCCTTTTGTTCGCTGCTCACCTCTTTCATTCCTGGATCGTTAGGATTTTTCATATATATCCCTTTGGAACCAAGATTTTTAGCTAGCTCCATATCGGTCAATCGATCGCCTATCACAAATGAATTTTCAAGATCATAATCACCCTCTATATATTTTTTCAAAAGGCCAGTTCTAGGCTTTCGAGTTGGCGCATTCTCCTCAGGAAAGGTTCTGTCAATACATTGCTCAGAAAAAACAACACCTTCCTTCTCTAATGTCTCTACCATTAGATTGTGTGGACCTTCAAAATCTTCGAAAGGATAAGCATCTGTGCCTAACCCATCCTGATTGGTTACCATAACAAGCTCGAAATCAAGATTCTTAGCAATCCTACCCAAGCCATTAAATACTCCTGGATAGAATGATAACTTATCGAATGAATCTACTTGATAATCTGTTGGTGGCTCCTCTAATAAGACACCATCTCTGTCTATAAATAATACTTTTCTCATCGCTTTAATTTATGGCGTCAAATACTTCCATGAATCTATTATTTTCTTCTTTCGTCCCTACTGTTAATCGCAAGCAATTTTTACAATTATAAGTTGAGGTCCGATTTCTAATTATTAATTTATGCTCAATCAATCTTTCGTACGTTCTATTTGCGTCTTTCACTTTGAAAAGAACAAAATTAGCGTCCGTTGGGTAAACTTCTAGCACATAATTATTATGCTCCAAGTAAGCTATCAACCTTGATCTTTCCAATTTTAATTGAGTTACTTCGCTTAAGACCTCATCAACTTGCTCTAACCGAGCTAAGGCCAATTCTTGTGAAACTGTATTCACATTGTATGGTGGTTTTATTCTATTCAACACTTCTATAATTGAAGAGTGAGCATAGCCCACGCCTACCCTTATTCCTGCCATTCCGAAAGCTTTTGAGAATGTTTGACTGATCATCAAGTTTTGATAATCATTGAGTAGTGATAAAAGAGATGGACTGTCTGCAAAATCAATATAAGCCTCATCTACTAATACCAAACCATTGAAATCATCAAGAATCTTCCTGATACGATCTAGACTTAAAATATTTCCAGTTGGATTATTTGGCGAACATAGTATGATCATCTTGGCTCCTTTTGAAACTGCTAAAGTAGCATCAACATCTAGATCAAAGCCACGATCTAAAGGAACCTCAGTGAGTTGCACATTATTCGTGTTCGCCAGAACTTTATACATCCCATAAGAAGGCTTCATGGCCACCACAAAGTCTTTTCCAGGTTCGCAAAAAGCTCGAAATACCAAATCTAAGATTTCATCCGACCCATTTCCAATGATGATTTGATCCTGATCTATACTTCGCAGATCAACAATCTTCTTCTTTAATTTTCTCTGTTGAGGATCAGGATAACGATTTACATTCGACGGAAAAGGATTTTCATTTGCATCGAGAAATATACCTTCATCTCCAGTAAACTCATCTCTTGCAGAGGAATACGGAGTGAGTGCTAAAACATTATTACGAACAATAGCTTCTAAATTAATTGTTTTCATCCTGAATTGCATTTAGTCTAATTGAAACCGCATTTTTATGGGCTGTAAGCTCTTCTGCTTCTGCCATTTCCTCAACTACAGGGCCTAATTTAGTCAACCCCTCTTTTGTCGCTTTTTGGAAAGTAATCTTTTTCACAAAACTATCTAGAGAAACACCACTGTGCATTCTAGCGAAGCCATTTGTTGGCAACGTATGATTCGTTCCGCTAGCATAATCCCCCAAGCTTTCAGGGGTGTAATCACCAATAAATACTGAGCCAGCATTTCGAATTCCAGCTACTAGCTGATCATTATTGCGCGTTGAAAGTATTAGGTGCTCAGGTGCGTATTCATTAATAACATCAACTACCCTTTCTTTACGGACGAAAATAAGCTTAGCATACGCTAATGATTTCGAGGCAAGGTCCTTTCTAATCAAAGTACTTAACTGATTGGAAATTTCATGCTCTACTTCTTCTATCAATCCTTTATCATCACTAAGTAGTATTACTTGACTGTCTGCACCGTGTTCAGCTTGTGAGAGCAAATCTGCAGCAATAAATGAGGCTTTCGCACCTTTATCTGCAACAACCAACACCTCTGACGGTCCTGCTGGCATATCAATTGCAACTCCCATCTGCTGAGCCATCTGTTTTGCTGCCGTTACATACTGATTTCCAGGACCAAATATTTTATACACATTTGGAATTGATTCAGTACCGTATGCCATTCCTCCTATCGCCTGAATTCCGCCAACTTTATAGATTTTCTTTATACCAATAAGATCAGCTGCATAAAGTATTGCTGGATGAATTTCACCTTCTTTATTTGCTGGAGAACAGAGCACAATCTCTCGACATTCTGCAATTTTTGCTGGAATTCCCAACATTAATACAGTTGAGAATAACGGTGCCGTTCCTCCAGGTATATACAAACCAACTTTATCGATTCCAACCGATTTCCTCCAACATGTTATTCCGGGAAAAGTTTCTATCTCTTTAACCTCCTCCTTTTGCGATTCATGAAAAGCCGTAATGTTTTCCGCAGCTCGCATGATGGCACTTTTCAATTTATGGGAAACTTTCTCTTTCGCCGCTTCTATTTCTTCTCGTGAAACACGCAAGTCTAAAAGCTCAGCCTTGTCGAATTCTTGAATATATTTCTTAACTGCTCTATCTCCGTTTGCGCGAATATCTTCAAATACTCCACCTACAAGATCCGTCAAGTTCTTTTGCTCTAGCGAAGGTCGCAACAATGCTTCCGACAATTCTTCACTAGATGGATTAATTATTTTCTTCATAGCTCTTAATTCTATACTCTGCTCTATAAACTCTAAACTTCTATTGAACCATCTTTTCTATAGGAACGATCAATATACCTTCTGCTCCTGCTGCCTTCAATGCATCAATATTTTCCCAAAACTTATCCTCATTAATCACTGAGTGAATGGATATCCAACCCTCTTTTGCTAAAGGAATTACTGTTGGACTCTTTATACCCGGAAGTATCTCATTAATCTGTTCCAATTGAGCTTCAGGAGCATTCAAAAGTACATACTTACTGTTCTTGGCAGATAATACACTCTCTATTCTAAAAATAAGTTTGTCAAGAATTTCTCTCTTTTCACTTGAAAGTTCTTTATTGCTGATCATTACAGCTTGTGACCTTAACATCACTTCAACCTCCTTAAGGCCGTTCATAAAAAGTGTGTTCCCTGTACTTACAATATCACATATGCCATCAGCTAATCCAATCGTAGGAGCAATTTCAACAGAACCTGAAATAGTATGTATATCCGCATTTACATTGTTCTTATCAAGATATTTCTTCAATGTAACGGGATAAGAGGTCGCTATTTTCTTACCTTCAAAGTCCTTGACTGTTTTAATGCCTGCATTTTTTGGAGCAGCAATAGATACTTTGCACTTAGAAAAACCAAGTTCTAATTCAGTGTTAATGTTTGGCTCTTGTTCTATAAGAATGTTCTCACCAATAATCGCGATATCGGCAACTCCATCTTCGACATATTGTGGTATATCGCTATTACGCAAGAAAAGAAGGTCTAGTGGGAAGTTGTCCACAGATGCTTTCAATTGACCTTGTGCTTTAGGCACTTTAATACCACATTCTTTGAGTATTTCTAATGATCCATCTAGCAGTCTCCCTGACTTTTGTACTGCAATTTTAATCCTTTCCATTATAGTATTAATTAGTGCTTGGATTCGAACGAAAACAAAAAACCCGCTCGAATCAACAAGCGGGTTTTTATTATGTAAGTTTTTTCACATACATGATCACCTCGCTTGATGCGAAATAGCGTGATGATGATGTGTTTTGTTCAAATTCATGAAGCAAATATAATTAAAGAATACAAATCCAATATAACTTTCATTTGGAATTTACAGTTTCGGTAATTTTTGTCGTTTTATTAACACGTTTTATTTCTGATTGAATTTCGCAAAATCCTTTGCGAAGTATGTCAATATTCCTTTAGCTCCTGCTCTGCGAATACTCATCAACATTTCTGACATTGTTGATTCGTAATCAAGCCAACCTTTTTCTACAGCAGCATGAAGCATAGCATACTCACCCGATACATTGTATGCCGTAACGGGAAGCACTACATTCTCATCAATAGTTTGTATAACATCTAAATAAGAAAGCGCAGGCTTTACCATGAGCATATCAGCCCCTTCCTCAATATCTAAAAAAGCCTCACGTAGGGCTTCTTTCTTATTTGCAGGATTCATTTGATATGTTTTCTTGTCACCACTTTTTGGAGCAGAATCCAAAGCTTCGCGGAAAGGACCGTAAAAGGCGCTAGCATACTTTGCGCAATACGACATTATGCTTGTTTCGGCATATCCATTTTCATCGAGAACCTCACGTATGTAACCTACACGTCCATCCATCATATCAGAAGGACCAATAATATCTATCCCTGCTTGTGCTTGAGCCAAACTCATGTCAGCTAATATTGGAAGTGACTCGTCATTCAAAATCTTTCCATTCTTTACCACACCATCATGACCATCGCTACTGTAAGGATCCAATGCAACATCGCTCATTAGCGTAATTTGAGGGAATTCCTCCTTGAGTTTCTGTATAATATGTAAATAAAAATTATCATTCTGATAACTGTAAGTAGCTTTACTATCCTTAAGTTCTTCAGCAACTACAGGGAACAGCACGAAGTTTCTAATGCCTAAATTGATGCATTCTTCAACCTCCTTTACAACTACATCCTTACCCCAT
>CBFHXS010000051.1:9794-17746 GCA_965659845.1 Brumimicrobium sp. | reverse complement strand
TTCGGTAGTTCTAAAAAAGCATTAAATCCAACACGATTGATATCGGTGTTTGCGCCATGAAATGAACTCAGCCCTAAGCCAGCACTATACTGTGCATGCACAAAAGCAGAACAACAGATTGTCAAAGTAAATAAAACAGTTTTTAATTTTGATCCCATACCGGTTGTATTTCTCTTATTATTTTAAATATTGAGCAATTTTCATCATGCGCTCCTTTCAAGTAACTCGTGCTCATCAAAAATTCTTTAGTTATTTCACCACCGGTGAACTTGAAGTTATTTTTGAACAACTTGATCCAGTTATTCAAAGATAACGATTTATGCTTATCCAGCCAATTCTTGAAAGAACCATATTCCCTCTGAATAGCTTTAACTCTTTTCGCGTTATAAATTACCGCATCCACTTTAAGTCTATTGCGAATTATCCCAGCATCAGATAGCAAACGCTGCTTATCATCATCACAATAATTCGCAATTACTTCAACATTAAACTGATCATAAGCACTCCTAAAATTATCTGCTTTCTTGAGAATTGTTGACCAACTCAATCCTGCCTGATTTATTTCTAGCACTAATCTCCCGAATAATTCATTATCATCATCAATCGGAAAACCATATTCTTCATCATGATAAATTTTATCTGGATGATCTTCAGCTAAATCTTTTGTAAATTCGCAGTAACTCATTGCTTCTAATAAAACGTTTTAGGAGGACAAAAGTTGTACAAAAAAAATAAAAAAACAATGTCAAACATTTTTGAGTTCAATGGCTTCAAGCCAGTAATTCACGAAACGGCTTTTATACATCCGAATGCGACAGTCACTGGAAACGTACACATTGGAAAAGATGTTTATGTAGGACCTGGTGCTGCAATACGAGGAGATTGGGGAGAGATTATTATTAAAGATGGCTGTAATGTGCAAGAGAATTGTACCATTCACATGTTCCCAGGAACTACAGTAACGTTAGAAGAATCAGCTCATATTGGACATGGAGCAATCATTCACGGAGGAACCATCGGAACAAACTCTCTAATTGGAATGAACAGTGTGATTATGGATGACAGTATTATTGGGGCAGAATCTATTGTCGGCGCACTTTCCTTCGTTAGTGCAAAGAGTGAATTCCCAAAACGAAGCTTAATCGTTGGAAACCCAGCCAAAAAAATCAAAGATGTATCAGATGATATGATAGCCTGGAAAACGAAGGGAACATCCCTGTATCAAGCTTTACCCGGAGAATGTTATGCATCATTAAAACCTTGTGAACCTCTTCGCGAGATTGAGCCTGGAAGACCAACGCAAGAGAAACTCTTCGAAACCTGGGAGAAAGTAAAAAAAGAAGAATAAATCAGAATGCCTTTGAAGCAGGGTAAGCATTGAACGTACCGTTTGCTCTTGCTACCAATTGTTCTTTTTGATTAACAATACTGCATTCTACATAGATCAAACGATTGCCAGTATTTAGCACCTCTCCTACACACTTTAATTGATCTCCCTCGAGAACAGGTTTTAAATAGCTAACTTTCAGTTCAACAGTACTCACAACTCTGTCGCTCTCCACAACAACAGACAAAGCAGTAACGCCCATTGTCGCATCTACAAGAGCCGCCACAACTCCTCCGTGTGCAGCTATAGGTGTAGCTAAATGCTTCTTTTGAACAGTTAAGTTATACGTTGCACTCCCCTGCTCGATGGGTCCGAGTTGCATTCCTAATGTATCTCTGAATTTATTCGTTTCTTTATAACGTTCTAACAATTCATTTTTTAGCATTTCCCTTGATTTTATAACAAAGTTACTGTATTATTAAAAGTCATCGGCATTATTCACTAATTTCGCAAAAAAATCAAGTATGGCAGGTCTTTTCAGACGTAAAAAGAAGTATAAGGGAGATAGAGAGGGGAAACGTCCTAGTAAGCTTGAAGTAAAGCCTTTCGAGTACCATCCAAAAATTATTTTGGCGTGGGCAAAAGGACTAGAAGGCAATACTGATTTATTGGATTTTTTGTATAAAAGTGGCTTTGAAGAGTTAGTAATGGCCACTCATGCTATAAAGCTCAAGGATAAAGCTAGAGATTGGCTCATGGAAAACGGCTACCCTCATATAATGGCTATGATCAACGGATCTGAGGGAAACGCAAAAGCTTTAACATGGCTTAAGAGAAATGGATTTGAATTACTTTATCAAATGGCTATTGCAATTGATGATGATGTGAATGGATTTAAATGGCTCAACAGACATGCATCTCAGGATATATTTCTCTTGACTCGATCGATTAAAAAAGTTAAGGATGAAATAGAAGAACGTCACAACGATGTGCATATTCATGGATCAGAATAAAATGGGACAATTTGTAAATATCAACGAGGCCATTAAAGGGCTGAGAGAAGGAAAAACACTCCTCTATCCTACCGATACGATTTGGGGACTTGGCTGTATGTCGACTAATGACGAAGCTGTAAAACTCATAAAAGAGCTGAAGAACCGACCCGAGGACAAGTCGTTTATTGTACTCGTTAATAATGTAGCCATGCTTGAACGTTCAGTAAAAGAGGTTCCTGAGGTATGTTATGACATTATTGACTTTAGTGAAAAGCCTACCACTATCATTTATGACCAACCCATGGGTATTAGTGAAGAGGTACTTGCAAAAGACGGCTCTTTAGGCATTCGGGTTACAAGTGATCGATCATGCCAACGTATGATTCAGGGAATACGATGTCCTCTGGTATCAACAAGTGCTAATGTTTCTGGCTCCCCTTCCCCAACAGGATTTGAGAGTGTAGAACAATCAATAAAGGATGGTGTTGACATGATCCTTAACGAACGATTAAAAGAGGTTATGACCTCACCTTCTTCCATCATCAAGATTGGAAGTAATAATAACGTAGAAGTGATTCGCTAATTATGAAATTTGAAGATATAAAGCTTCCTAAACAATTGATGACTGCGCTGAATGAGCAGAACATCACGGAGCCAACGGCCATTCAAGAGAAAGCTATCCCAAAGATCTTAGCGGGTAAAAGCGTTATAGGTATAGCTCAAACAGGTACAGGAAAAACCTTAGCCTATCTCCTCCCTATTTTGAGAGACCTAAAGTATTCTGAAGAGAAAATGCCACGTGTGGTTATTCTAGTTCCGACACGCGAACTTGCGATCCAAGTTGCTGAAGAATCCAATAAATTGAGCGAATACCTCTCTGTAAAAACACTAGCTGTTTACGGAGGTACTAATATGAATACGCAAAAAAAGGCCGTACATGCGGGGTGTGACATCTTGGTTGGAACACCAGGAAGATTCTACGACCTAGTAATGACGGGTATTCTACGTTTAAAGCTGGTCAAGAAGCTTGTTGTAGATGAATGCGATGAAATGCTTAACCTTGGATTTCGTCCTCAATTGCAACGTATCTTTGATCTGCTGCCTGAAAAACGTCAAAACCTACTATTCTCTGCTACGCTTTCAGATGATGTAGATGAAATCGTCAATACTTTCTTTGGATTGAGCGAACATGTTATTGCAGCACCTTCAGGAACTCCATTGGAGAATATTGAACAATCGGCCTACCGCGCAGAGAACTTCAACACGAAGTACAATTTATTACGTCACATCATTGATTCTAATCCCGAAATAAGATGTTTTATCTTTGCTCAGTCTAAGCGATTTGCAGATATTCTGCACGATCGATTGGAAGCAGATTACCCAGAACAATTTGGGGTGATCCATAGTAACAAGTCGCAGAACTTCAGGATGCGAATGGTACAAGAATTCAAGTCCGATCAATTGAAAGGAATCGTTGCAACAGATCTCGTATCTAGAGGTATCGATATCGACAATGTGAGTCACGTGATTAACTTCGATTTACCAAGCGAAAAAGAACAGTATATTCACCGAATAGGACGAACCGGTCGTGCAGAACAACGTGGAATATCTGTTTCATTTGTTACTTCAGAAGAAGGAAGTTTATTTACTGGTATACAATCCTTTATGGATACTAAAATAAACTCTCTTGACTTCCCTGAAGAGGTAGACAAAAATGAGACTAAGATCCCAGAAGAAGTTGAACCAGATATTCACGATGCACCTTCTATTATCAACCCAACACACATTGTTGGCGAAGGGGAGAAATTCCAGGAAAAGAAAAAGGAAAACAAGAAAGTCAATTATCGACCGCGTGACAAAGCAAAGCGTAAAAATTTCAAAAAGAAAAGACGCAGAAAATAAAGACCATCAATTAGGCCGCTTTTGGACACGAACAATATCGTATTCGTGCCGTTATTACTAGACATTGCACGATTAAACTTGTATTTTTGCCGCTATGTCGACACTCTTATTCGTCATATTATCTAGTTTCCTATTCGCCATCCTTTTATTTGGCATAGGACAAAAGACATTTCAAAGAATCCCATGGTTCGCCTCAATACTTCCAGTATCTCTATTCATCTACTTTTTAGGTTTTCTAAGCGACACCTCATCAGGAATAGTTTTTCATTACCACACCGCCTGGGTCCCATCCGCCGGAGTTAACTTTGATTTGCGTGTAGACTCGTTATCTTCATTATTTACACTGCTTATTACTGGAATTGGAAGTATCGTCTTCTTATATACCATGAAATACTTAAAAGGTCATAAGCGCCTCTCAAGGTTTTATATATACTTGAGCATATTCATGGGATCGATGTTAGGTCTTGTCACCTCAGACAATTTGATCACTTTATTTGTTTTTTGGGAACTTACCAGCATTAGTTCTTTCTTTTTGATCAACTTTAAAAATACTGAGCGAACCTCTCGAAAGTCCGCAATCATTGCTCTTGGTATAACTGGATTTGGTGGTCTTTGCCTTCTAGCTTTTGGGGTTTTAGCTGGAGGGTTGACTGGAACTTATTCGATATCAGAGATGCTGTCATCCCCAGAAGCGCTAAACGAAAGTACATTTACACCCATTTTACTTGTTTTTTTGTTTTTAGCAGCCTTCACTAAATCCGCACAATTCCCATTTCATTTTTGGCTTCCTGGAGCAATGAAAGCTCCAACCCCTGTTTCTACTTACCTGCATTCAGCAACGATGGTCAAAGCAGGGATTTATTTACTTCTTCGATTTTCCCCACATTTTTCAGGAAACGAGATTTTCTCTACCACTCTGATTGTAGTTGGGTCGATTACCATGTTATTTGGTGGCTTTCATACACTATTCAGAACAGACCTCAAAGGAATATTGGCTTACTCAACCATTGGAGCGTTAGGAATCATTATATTTCTCATTGGAATTGGCACCACAGTAGCATTAACAGCTGCTATTTTATTTATAATCGTCCATGCATTATACAAAGCATCTCTATTCTTAATAACCGGTACAATTGATCATCAAACGGGAACTCGTGACATCACTCAACTCGGTGGATTAAAAAAGTTTCTCTTCCCTTTGTTTATTGCCGGCATGTTAGCCGCTATTTCAAGTGCTGGTATACCACCAAGTGTTGGTTTTCTGGGAAAAGATCTAATCTATGAAGCAACACTTCACGATGATTCAGCAGCAGTATTGACTACTATTGCCGTAATCACTAATATGTTCATGGTCTTTGCAGGATTCATGGTTGGTGTACGTCCTTTCTTAGGTCCATCAAAAGCAAAGACAGTAGCAGTCAAAAAGCCTCATCTCATTCTTTGGCTCACTCCATTAATCCTGGCAATCACAGGAATTCTTTTCGGGTTGTTTCCTGGAATTATAGAGACCTCATTCACAGGATCAATCTCCGAACAATTGAGCACTGGATCTAGCCCTCACCTCAAGCTATGGCATGGCTTTACATTTGTTTTGTTACTAAGCGCCATTACTATTGGCGGTGGACTTCTACTCTATTTCCTTTGGAATCCTTCTCATAAAAAAGTAAGAGCCATCTCAAACCTCGATAGTTTAGCCCCTAAATCAATCTTATTAAAAGGAACAGACTATTTCCAGAAATTCTCATTCTTTTTGACGAGTATATTTCAAAATGGCTACCTGAGAAGGTATGTGATGATCATGCTCGTTATTTTAACTATCGTTTTTGGGGTACATGTTTTCATCAACCCCAGGGTTTTCTTAAGCTTAAAAGACATTAAAGGATTAGAGATTTCCGAAATCATTATCTGTATTATCATGTTTGTCTCAGTACTCTACACTGTGCTCACGAGATCAAGATTATCCGCAATAGCAGGAATGGGGGTTTTAGGATATTCAATATGCTTCATATTCATGTTCTACGGAGCTCCTGACCTTGCCATGACACAGTTCTCCATAGACACACTCACTGTCATTCTATTTGTATTGGTACTCTATCGTCTACCGAAGTATTTAAAACTTTCCAACAATACAAACAGAATAAGAGATGGAATTATCGCGACTACATTCGGAACCTTCCTGGCATTCACGATTATTGAGATCATGAATGAAGCTCCGGTCAAGCGCACCACAGAATTTTATGCAGAGAATGCCTATGAGCTCGCCAAGGGTAAAAACGTTGTAAATGTTATACTTGTTGACTTCAGAGGTTTTGACACAATGATCGAGATTATCGTATTATCAATTGCTGCTATTGGTGTATTTGCCTTATTAAAATTGTATCTTAAAAAACATGAAAAGTAAAGCATGAAAAGCATAATATTCACAACCGTTTCTAAAACGCTACTCCCACTGTTACTCTTATTTTCGGTGTTTGTATTGTTGCGTGGTCACTATTTACCTGGAGGAGGTTTTATCGGAGGACTTATTGCCTCTATTGCTTTCATTGTGCACTCTTTTGCAAATGGACTGAGTAAAACTCGATATCTTTTGCGTATACATCCAGGATTTTTGATACCCGTAGGTTTACTCCTAGCCTTTGCAAGTGCTGTTGCACCTGTACTTTTTCTAGACCTACCCGTAATGACTGGTTTGTGGTATCAGAATGAAATTCCTGTAATTGGCAAAATAGGAAGTGCATTATTTTTTGACACTGGTGTTTACTTAGTTGTTGTAGGTGTAAGTCTAACCATCATATTCACAATTTCAGAAAAAGCGTAGCAATGGAAATACTATTAGCAATTATGACTGGAGTTTTGTACGCAGGAGGAATATACCTTATCTTGCGTCGAAGTCTTGTAAAGCTAATCATCGGTATCGTTCTTCTTGGAAACGGAGTCAATCTTTTAATTTTCCTAATGGGAGGACTGGTTAAAGGCAAGCCACCCATTATAGCTGAAGATGCGCATCATCTGGAGGGCCTTTACGCAGATCCAGTTCCACAAGCCTTAGTTTTGACAGCTATTGTGATCAGTTTTGGTCTTCAGTCCTTTGCCATAGTTCTTATTAAAAGAGCATACAAAGTCATTCAAACAGACGACATTGACGCAATGAACAAGACAGACGATATAGAATGAGTGAACACTTAATCATATTACCCATTATAGCGCAAGCTCTAATTGCCATTGTACTGCTCTTCTTTTGGAGAAAACCAGCGGTGCAACGCATCATCAGCATTATCGGAAGTGCTGCAGCAACCCTAATCGCCGGTCTGTTGTTTAATCAAGTCTGGAGTGAAGGAATCCAAGTCATGCAACTTGGTAACTGGGAAGCTCCTTTTGGAATTTCTTTAGTTGGAGATACACTCGCAGTCACTTTAGTTCTGCTCACCAGCATTGTCGCATTTGTAATATCAATCTACTCCAATTCAAACATGGTATCAGCACGTGTGAAATTTGGTTACTACGCCATTTTTCACTTCTTAATCATGGGGCTTTCTGGAGCGTTTTTGACTGGAGACATATTCAATTTATACGTTTGGTTTGAAGTCATCATCATTTCCTCCTTTGTGTTATTAACGATTGGAGGACGTAAAATACAGATTGAAGGAGCGGTCAAGTACTTTACACTAAACATGCTGTCCTCTATTGTCTTTCTAACAGGTATCGCCATGCTTTATGGAGTTACGGGC
>CBFHXS010000051.1:1876-9696 GCA_965659845.1 Brumimicrobium sp. | reverse complement strand
CTCACTGAATATGGCGGAACTTGCGCAAATCATACCTACGTTAGAAAATAATGGATTAATACAAACTATTTCTCTCGTCTTCATGATAGGTTTTGGGGTTAAGGCTGGAGTATTCCCGCTTTACCTTTGGTTACCTGCCTCCTATCACACACCTCCAGCAGCGGTATCAGCACTATTTGGCGGACTACTCACGAAAGTTGGTGTATATGCATTGATTAGAGTATTTACCTTGATTTTTCCACTAGGAGGACTGAATCAAGACATACTGATGGTCATTGCAGGTTTCACAGTCTTTTTTGGAGGCATTGGAGCATTAGTCCAAAAAGATGTGATTCGTGTATTTTCCTACCTGATCATTTGCCATATTGGATTTATGATCGGTGGACTCAGTCTATTCACAGAAATCGCATTGATTGGAACTGTATTTTATATGTTCCATGACATCATTGTGAAAGCAACACTTTTCATGATTGGAGGAGTTTTCTTTCGCATATTTGGGAACACTAAACTCTATAACATGGGAGGATTAATGAACAACTATCCAAGACTTTCCGTATTGTTTGCTATTCCATTGTTTGCCTTGGTTGGAATTCCTCCGCTATCTGGTTTCTGGCCGAAACTTTCTCTATTTGGAGCCAGCTATCAAATGAACGCTATTCCAATGTTGATCGTATTCATATTTGCAAGTTTGATCACGTTGGTCATCATCGCCAAAATATGGAATAGTATTTTCGCCAAAGAAGCTCGAAAAACTGATAAACTAGAGAAATTAAAATACTTTAAAGAGTTTAATTTCAAAGAAAAAGCGTCAATGATCGTTCCAATATTGGTGTTAGTTTTAGTGATACTCTACTATAGTATTTTCGCAGAACACATTCAATTAGTAGCAGAAAGAATAGGTAGTGAATTAATGCATCCCGGGCAATATGTAGAATCCGTAATACAACCAAAAGAAGGTACACCATGAAAGTACAATTCTTACTAAACATACTATTGACAGTTGTTTGGGTCTTTCTCACGGGAAGTCTTGCAACAACGAACTTCATCTTCGGCTTTGTGCTCAGCTTTTTAGTGCTTTGGATCGTAAGCCGGAATCAAAGGAGTAGAAAATACTTTAGAATCGCACCGAGAATGATTGGCTTTGTTTTCTACTTCACCTATGAACTTATCAAAGCAAATATACAAGTTGCTGCAGATGTTATCACTCCAAAATTCTATATGACGCCAGGCATTATAGAATATCCACTCGATGCCGAGACTAACCTTGAGATAACCTTTCTAGCAAATGTAATCACCTTAACACCAGGAACACTCAGTTTAGACATTTCTGAAGATAAGAAGGTACTATACATACATGCGATGTACATTAACGATAAAGACGAATTCATAGATGGAATAAAACATGGGTTCGAACGAAGAATATTAAGCATATTGAGATGACGATAGAACTCTATTTAACATATATCATCTTACCGATATTGAGTTTTTCTGCCCTATTGGTATTTATTCGTTTCTTGATGGGGCCAACGCTATCTGACCGAGTTGTTGCTCTAGATCTGCTCATAACCATTGGTATATCTACCATAGCTATTTATGCCATAATTACAGATCAACAATCCTTTCTCGATATTGCTATGATCTTTGCTTTGATTGCTTTTCTTGGTACTGTTGCCTTCTCATATTATCTCGAAAAACGTAAAAAAAATGAATGATATTATTGTTGTCATACTGATCTCTTTGGGTGCCTTATTTGTTTTACTGGCAGCAATAGGACTATTGCGAATGCCGGACCTATTCTTACGCATATCTGTCACCACAAAAGCAGCAACGCTTGGTGTAGGCATGATACTCGCAGGAATGGCGCTGCACTATATGGAAACATCAATAACAACAAGAGCAGTCGCGATAATTGTCTTCCTTCTACTTACAGCCCCAATAGGTGCTCATCTTATTGGAAGAGCCTCTTACTTCGTTGGAGTTCCGTTGTGGAAAAAGTCCCTTTTGGACGAACTTAAAGACAAGTACAATATGGATACGCATGAACTCAGAAGTTCAGCGCAATTAGAACAAAACAAAGAAGACAAAGAAACCACTGCCTCATAAGATTGATTTTTAAAGTCGTGGATAACTCCTTCTTTCTTGTTCATAACTATCGATTGAGTTAACTCTCGTATTTTTCTGGATCTGAGTACATTTAACAAAATCATTTTCATGCGTGCGTTATTTAGCCTAACCTTACTTCTAATATCCTACTGCTCATTCTCTCAGGACACTATACCTTACTTCATTGACAATGAAGAATATTTGTTATATTCAGGTATGGATGAAGATAGGAAATCAGAATTTCTTTCTGCTATTGATGCTGTTGAATTCGAAATTGGTGAATTCAAGGATGCTGATTATCCAATTAGAATAACGCGAAAAAATGGAAAGCAAAATCTAATACTACGCGGAGAGGTGCAATTTGTGCACAAAAAAGACCTTGACGAGATCGCTTTTTTTACAGAGACCTCCTTCCTAGCTGGTATTACCTTTGGAAAAGTAAAAGATCAGGAAAAGATTGTTTTCGATAACACCTACATCCAAAAAGAGAGCAAGAAAAAGGACGCATGGGATAAAATCATATGGAAAAATAAAGAATGGTTCACCCAACAAATGAAAGATGCTGAAGGATATATATCTTCTGATTCCTACCCTATTGCTGAATTCTATGTCCAAGAGGATGGATTATGGGGAGTCATTGGGATAACTGACAGAGGGGTTAGTATTATCATCCCTCCAATTTATAGCAATAAACAAGCTATAGCTGCGCAGTCCTGGCCACTCAATCATATCCCAAACTTCGAAGAAATTAGAAAAAAATTCAAAGTAGATCTGATTGAGCCACTCGAAAACATGGACGAGTTCTACAAGGTAAGAAGCAAAAAAGATAAAAAATGGGGAGTATTTCACGATATAGGAGGCAGTAAATTAACGCTTGACACCTCTTATGACAGCATCATTGGAAATGACGATCAACGAATTATCATCCTTTGGAAAGACAACAAAGTTGGATTAAGCGATGATGAAGGCCATATTTACTACGCCCCTACTTATAACGATTATGAACTAATCAATTTAGACTACATGTACGGCATTGCTTTTCAGTCAGAAAATAAATGGACGCTGCACAGTCTCGACGAGCCTAAAAAACTGATCGAACAAGAAGCAGAAACTGCTGAACAATTAATTGAATACTGGTTAAACAGATAATAATACATCCTATGAATAAACTATTTCGCCTTACCCTAATCTCGCTTACTGTTATAGCGACATCTTTAATAACTACACGATGTAGCGACGATGATCCTGCAGAATTCAAAGTTAATCCTGAGTTTACCAAACATATCTCTGCATTTACCTCAGGTGTAATTAGCGCGCACGCTACCATAGAAATTCAATTGGTAAAACCTTATGCAAAGTCGATCACCCCTAACACAGCTATTGACGAAGAGTTATTCGACTTTTCACCGGGCGTAGAAGGAAAAACCATGTGGGTCGACCAAAACACCATTTCTTTTGCCCCATCTAAACCATTGGAATCTGGCGAAACATATTGGATTGAATTCAACCTTGGTGCAGTGGCAGATGTAAAAGGTGAACTTGAAACGTTCAAATTTCCGATTACTGTAATTCAACAAGCTATAAGTTTTGAAGCCGATGGATTGATCTCTTATGACAATGAAAACATCGAATGGCAACAATTTAAAGGAAAAGTAATTACTGCAGATAAGATCAATACAGATCAGCTTAATCAAACATTCACCGTTAAGCACAATGGCAATTCATACAAGACAAAATGGGAGCGCAAAGGATCTGACCGCATTTATTCGATGATTGTAGATAGTGTAAAACGTGCAAATTCTGCACAAGATCTCATGATTTCATGGGAAGGGAATAACATCAATGCAGAAGGAAGCGGAACAGACAGAGTTGAAGTTCCTGCACTAGGCGACTTTAAGATCACTAGTTACAAAGTGATACAACATCCCGAGCAACATGTATTGGTGCGTTTTTCGGATCCGTTATCCACGGATCAAGACATTGATGGACTAGTTGCAATAAAAGAACACGAAGGCATCCGTACGGCTGTGTCAACGAATGAATTAAGAATTTATCCTTCAGGCAGACTAGTCGGAGACAAAACAGTAATACTTCGCGCAGCAATTGAAAACTGCAAAGGATTTAAATACGGAAGAGAAGAGTTTATTTCTGTATCATTTGAAGCCATAAAACCTTCTGTAAAACTGGTAGGTAAAGGAACTATTCTCCCTTCTTCGAATGGTATGGTACTCCCCTTTGAAGCTGTAAACCTTAAAGCTGTCGATGTACGCATCATCAAGATCTATGAAAACAACATCTCTCAATTCTTCCAGACAAATAACTATGATGGAGATCGAGAATTGAAACGAGTTGGACGGATCATTCGCAAGAAAACGATCTACCTCGGAGAAACGAAACCTGTAGATTACAGTGTTTGGAACCGTTTTAGTCTTGACCTTTCAGAGTACATCAAAGTTGACCAAGGAGCTATCTATAGAGTTGAATTGAGCTTTAGAAAGCACCATTCGACCTACCCATGTAACGGCGAGATCAACGAAGACATCCAAATGGACGAAACGGATTGGGATGAACATGATAACGCAGAGAAATCTGAATGGGATTACGTAAGCGATTACAGTTATGGTTATTATTATGGAGATTACTTTTCGGGTTACGACTATCGCAAGCGAGAAAATCCTTGCTCCTATTCTTACTATAGAAACAAAAGTGTTGTAAAAAATATTTTTGCTTCGGACATTGGAATCATAGCCAAAAGAGGAACAAATGGAGAGTTATTAGTAGCCGCAACAAACATCGTTGATACCAAACCAATAATTAATGCTTCTGTAAAAGTTTTTGACTACCAACAACAACTAATCGCAGAGCTAGAAACGAATAATGAAGGAATAGCCAGAAGTGAAAAGCTTGATAAGACTCCTTTCTTTATTGAGGTTTCTGACGGAACGAATAAAGGATACCTTCGACTGAACGATGGCGCTTCACTTCCACTTAGTCGATTTGATGTTGGAGGCGCAAATATTCAAGATGGAATTAAAGGATTCATCTATGGAGAAAGAGGTGTTTGGAGACCTGGAGACACCTTGTTTTTAACCTACATCTTAGAAGATAAAGAGAATCTAATTCCAGAAAATCATCCAGTAATATATGAATTGTATGATCCAAGAGGTCAACTATTTAAAAGAGCTGTATTGAAGTCAGGGTTGAATGGTTTTTATGATCTAACAACACCCACTCAACAAGATGTTCCTACAGGAAACTGGAGAGCCCTCGTAAAAGTTGGTGGAGCTTCATTTAACAAGACAATCAAGATAGAGAGCATCAAGCCAAATCGCTTAAAAGTAAACCTTGCAATGGATTCTAAAATCCTTGGTGCGGATCAAAGCCGAATTACAGGTCAACTCGATGTAAAATGGCTACATGGAGCACCTGCACGCGGCTTAAAAACAGATGTGTCCGTTACCTTTGTGCAGGCCTATACTGCATTTGAAACATTTAAAGGTTTTATATTTGATGATCCATCTAAAAGCTTTAACTCTTCTGAAGAGAAGATCTTTGAAGGCACATTGAACGACGAAGGGAAAGTTCCTTTCGCGGCGCAAATCGCGGCGCATAATCAAGCACCGGGAATGCTAAAGGCAGTCTTCAAAACAAGAGCTTTTGAAAAAGGAGGTGATTTCAGCATCAATCAGCAGGTGATGCCCTATGCACCGTATACGCGTTTTGTAGGAATTAAATCCCCTACTTTAAGCAAATATGGAGCACTGCAGACAGATTCTACCTATAAGTTTGACATCGTATCAGTAAACAAAAAAGGACAACCTTCACCAAGCTCTAACATTACAGTTGAAGTTTATAGAATCAACTGGAGTTGGTGGTGGGAACGCGGAAGAAACAATCTGGCTAGCTACATTGGAAGGAGCAATATTCAGCCGATTTCTAAAGAACGCGTTCGAACGAATAGCAACGGAAGAGGATCAGCTAAAGTACGCATCAATAAATACGATTGGGGTCGCTACCTCATACGCGTAACAGACGAAAGTAGCGGACACTCAACAGGTTTAATGACTTATTTTGACTGGCCTAGTTGGATGAGTCGTTCTGGACGTGAAACTCCTGACGGAGCTAACATGCTTGTTTTTGCTTCAGACAAAAAGGAATACAAAACAGGTGAAAAAGCGAAGATTAGTTTCCCTTCAACTAAGGAAGGACGTGCATTGATCAGTATTGAAGACGGCAAGAAAGTGAAAGATGCTTTCTGGATTGAGACTACAGAAAGCGAAACATCCTTTGAATTACCAATCACGGCAGATCTTGCACCGAACTGTTATGTGCATATAACGCTATTACAGCCTCATAAACAAACGAAGAACGATGCACCCATCAGAATGTATGGTGTAATACCGATCTTAGTCACAGACCCTGGTACAATCTTAAAACCAGTCATTGATATGCCAGACGAACTTGCTCCTGAATCAAGTTATACCTTGAGTATTTCTGAAGAGAAAGGAAAAGCAATGACCTACACTGTTGCTGTTGTAGACGAAGGATTACTAGACCTGACAAACTTTGCAACGCCGGATCCGTGGCAACATTTCTACAGTCGCGAAGCACTGGGTGTAAAAACATGGGATCTTTACGATCACGTTATCGGAGCTTACGGAGCTAAAGTTGAGAACTTACTGACGATCGGTGGTGATGGCAGCCTTGATCCAGGCAGCGAGAATACTGTGCGATTTAAGCCAATGGTCCGTTTCTTAGGACCTTTCAAATTGAATGCAGGATCTACAGCTAAGCATAAGATTGAAATTCCAAATTATATTGGATCAGTAAGAACAATGGTAATCGCTGGTCAAGATGGCGCGTATGGCAATGCAGAGAAAGCAACGCCAGTAAAGAAACCATTGATGGCTTTAGCTACATTACCGCGTGTATTGAGTCCGAATGAAATCGTAAATTTACCCGTAACCATCTTTGCTATGGAAGAAAAAGTGAAAGATGTTAAAGTTCAGGTAAAAACGAACAGTTTACTCAATGTACAAGGAAGCACCGTGCAAAACATTCACTTTGACCGTGTAGGTGATCAAGTGGTCAACTTCTCGATAGAAGTACCTCAGAAAATAGGTAAAGCCACTTTACAAGTTATTGCTACAGGAGCTGGAGAGAAATCAACGTATGAGATCGAACTCGAAGTACGCAATCCTAACCTCCCTGTCACAGACGTCAGTGAAGCAGTTGTAGAACCGGGAGAATCATGGACAAATGTTGTTAACTTACCTGGAATGCCAGGAACGAACGTCGCGACATTAGAAGTTTCGACTATCCCTCCTATCGATCTAGAGAAACGCCTACAATATTTGATACGATATCCACATGGATGTATCGAACAAACAACATCCAAGGCATTCCCACAATTGTATCTAAAAACATTCGTAGCACTCGATAAAGATGCAAAAGAAAGTACGCAGCGAAACATTACAGCCGCTATCAATAAGATTCGTAGACATCAACTGGCTGATGGAGGTTTTGCATATTGGAGCGGAAGTCATCGATCTAGCGATTGGGGAACTACATTTGCCGGACATTTCTTGATTGAAGCAGAAAGGCAAGGATACGCACTTCCGTATGGAATTAAAGACAAATGGATCGATTATCAGCGTTCGAAAGCAAGAAAATGGAATACCCGTAATGCTAATGGATTTAAAAATAACGAATTAGCA
>CBFHXS010000051.1:0-1866 GCA_965659845.1 Brumimicrobium sp. | reverse complement strand
ACCGTTTGTACACCTTAGCACTAGCAGGGAAACCCGTTAAAAGCGCAATGAACAGACTGCGAGAACAACCAGGACTAAGTATTTCAGCATCTTGGAGATTGGCACTCGCCTATCAAATCATTGGAAAAACGAATGTTGCAGCTTCAATTGTAAAAAATAAGTCGACTCGTGTGACACCATACAACGAACTCGGATATACCTATGGATCGAACCATAGAGATCAAGCCATGATCATCGAAACACTCACGAAGATGGGACGTAAGAATGAAGCCGCTGCTTCTGTAAAGGAACTGTCTGAAACATTAAGTAGCAGCGCATGGATGAGTACTCAAACTACTGCATTCTCATTGAAAGCGATTGCAGAATTTGTTGGGAAGCAACCAAAGAATGATGGTATCAAGTATAGCTATTCATTCAACGGAAAATCGGGAACACCTGCAAGCAATCAGTTAATTCATCAAACCAAGCTGAAAGCCTCAGGTGCTGAAGGAAAGACTCTTTCGATTGAAAACAAGAGCAAATCACTGATGTTTGTTCGAGTGGTAAGAACAGGAATTCCATTGGCAGGAAACGAGGAAAACAAAGAGAGCAACCTCAGTATCAACGTGGTTTATAAGAATATGGAAGGACAAGTAATCACTATCGATGAACTTGCGCAAGGTACAGACTTCATGGCCGAAGTAACCGTGAGAAACCCTGGATATCGAGGCTACTATAACGAAATGGCATTAACACAGCTCTTCCCTAGTGGATGGGAGATTCGTAATCAACGCATGGAACTCAGCGGTTCAACACTCGG
Organism: Brumimicrobium sp.; assembly: GCA_965659845.1. GTDB lineage: Bacteria > Bacteroidota > Bacteroidia > Flavobacteriales_D > Crocinitomicaceae > Brumimicrobium. The sequence goes on along the minus strand of CBFHXS010000051.1, from coordinate 1,067 downwards.
TAACGATTACTACGAGTATCAAGACATCCGAGATGATCGAGTATTGACGTATTTCGATCTACCGCGCAATTCAACAAAGACGTTTACTGTTGGTCTTCATGCAGCATACATTGGTGAATATTATTTGCCGGCAGTAAGATGTGAAGCCATGTACGACGCTTCGATTATGGCACTGCTCAAAGGACGTCGAATTAAAGTTGTTCAACCCGGAAAATAAAACTATGCAGCTCAAAGTAGGAGGCTATTTCTTCTATTTCAAACGTCGAACGCTTTTCTACTATGGGCTGGCATTGTTTGCCGTATACTTTTTATATTGTTTACCAGAGCGCCTGTTCGACACTCCAAAATCGACAGTGATCATTAGTACTGAAGGCGATCTACTTAATGCCAAAATTGCCGATGACGGGCAGTGGCGCTTTCCTGCAATCGATAGTGTGCCTTATAAATTTGAGCAATCGATCATCGCCTTTGAAGATGAAGACTTCTATTCGCATTGGGGTGTTGACTTTTCTTCTATCGCTCGAGCAATGTATCACAATATCACTGCCGGTGAAATTGTAAGTGGCGGGAGTACATTGACCATGCAAGTTGCACGAATGTCTCGAAATTCTGACCGAACCATACTTAACAAATTAATTGAAATGACATGGGCTTACCGACTGGAAGTCAGGTATTCAAAAGAAGAAATATTAAAACACTATGTATCCAATGCGCCCTTCGGAGGAAACGTGGTTGGACTGGAAGCAGCATCGTGGAGATACTATCAATTACCACCTCATCAATTATCATGGTCACAGAACGCAACCCTTGCTGTTTTACCCAATGCTCCAGGACTTATTCACCCTGGCAAGAATCGGAATGTTTTAAAAAAGAAACGTGACTTTGTATTGAAGAAGCTATACGAGAATCAAGTGATTGACTCAATGACCTATATCCTGTCAACCGAGGAACCCTTAGTAGCAGCGCCAAATCCACTTCCAATGTTGGCTGACCATTTATTACAGAAAGCACTAGTAGACGGCAGAGCTGGAGAACGTATACAAACAACGTTAAATGCCAATTTACAA
>CBFHXS010000050.1:0-18013 GCA_965659845.1 Brumimicrobium sp. | reverse complement strand
ATTTGCAATGCCCTGAGAAATGTTTTATATCCTAGGTTTTACATTTTAAATCTCAGCTTACTAACAAAGTAAAGAAAAAAATCTTAACACAAAAAAGCCCCTTCCTATTGGAGGGAGCTTTTCTCTGATTTGTTGTTTGCTTTATTTCTAATTCTCAATAATCTCAAATTCTGTACGTCTGTTTTCTTGACGCCCATCGGAAGATGCATTACTGGCTACAGGTCTTGATGACCCATAACCCTTGGCAGTAAGGCGATCTGCCTTGATTCCTTTACCTTTCAAATAGTTCACTACGGCCTCGGCTCTATTTTGAGAAAGCTTCTCATTCAATGAAGCTGAACCAGTATTATCTGTATGACCAGAAATCTCGACCTTAAGAGAAGGTACATCTTTTAATAGTTTTACTAATCTATCAAGCTCTGCATTTGATTCACTTCTAAGTGTAGCCTTTCCTACATCAAAGAAAATATTTCTCAGAGCAATTTTAGACCCTACTTCTATGTTTTTCAACTCAATCGTTTTATTGATCATGTTATAGGCGCTTCCATCTGGAATATCAAAGTTTTCCGAGTGGAATAAATAACCTTCTGCTTTAACGGCAATTCCATAATTTTTCCCTGCAGTTAATGATATTAAGAACTTACCAGTTGCACTATTCGTAGTAAATTCTTCAATTACTGCTCCTGTTGAATTATCAGTAATCTCAATATTTGCCTGAACCGATTTTCTCGAGATCGCATCAATAGTTTTACCTTTAAAAACGGTTAGTGAAACCTTATTTACACTTACAGTTTCTTCAATTTGAGGATCCTTGATTGGTTTAGCAATAGAAGCTAATAAATAATCTTCCATATCTACAATAGGTTGCTTAGGAGGCCCCCAAAATGTAACTTTATAAACATCAAAACCTCCCTTTCCACCAGCTCTGTTTGAAGCAATGTATGCAAATTTACCATTCGCTGTTGGAGCGAAGAAAAAGTCATCGTATGGTGTGTTTATAGGATATCCCATATTCACAGGTTTTGACCAAACACCTTGATCCTTATAAGAAACAAATATATCGTATCCACCAAGTGATTCATGTCCTTGTGAGGCCATGTACATCGTTTTACCATCAATAGACATGTAGATAGGGCCATCATTGAACTTACTATTTACCTGACTAATCATAGAAGCAGCACCATAGTTTTTTTCAATTTTACTTCGCATTCCTGAGTACATTATATCTGTTCCATTGCTTCTGCTTTCGTTACCACGAGCGAAGAAAATATTCCATCCGTCATGGCTGTATGCAGCATACATATCCTTAGAACGCTCAGTACTAATCTGTCTTGGCATAACTTCAGGGTAGCTCCATTCAGCTCCTTTTAAGAAAGATTCATAAATATCTTCTTGGCCTTCATTCTTTTTATGCAAAAGCATTTTAGTTCCATCAAAAGATAAGTTATTTACAACATCGTCTTCTTTGGAGTTAATACTACCCTTAAGCAGTGATGCTTTTTCCCATTTACCTTCAGATACCGAGGATGTATAGATTTCATGATCATATTGACCGAGTTCGTTTGGAGAATTTCCGTTCTTTCTATTTGAGCTGAAGATTATTTCAGAACCATCAGTAGTTATTGAGGGAGCAATTTCATCGCTCTCAGAATTTAATTCGCCAACGTTATCTACCCAACACCTCACAGGGTCAGATTTGTATTTTTTGGCGTTATTACACTCTCTTTTTCGCATCGTCACAAACTTTGAAAAGTTATCTGCTTTTCTGTATGCATCATCGAACTTTTTATAAGAATCTAAGGCTTGGTCGAATTCACCCTTTAGTTGGAGGGCATTACCATGATAATAGTATAAGAAATCATCACACTCTGGATCGAGTTTTTCAGCTTTCTCTAAATAAGGAATAGCTTCATAAGGTCGAGTTGAGTAGATGTAACAAACTCCAATTCTAAAGTTGTTTAATGCATTGTCTGGATTCAAATCTTGAGCAATTTGAAACTGTTGTAATGCTTTGTCAAACAATAACTCAGGATCCCGCACTTCAAAAATCGCTGTAGAACCTTGTTCGAAAAACTCAGTACCTTTATCTATTGCATCTTCAGCAGCTTTATACTCTTCTGTATTATCTTTAAAGTTAGATCGTTTAAATTCTACATTTTGTCCAAAGGAATACCCTGAAAACAAAATGAGAATAAATATTATGTATGTTTTATTTAATTTCATAGTTGGTAGTTTTTAGAATCCACAATTTTGAGAATAGTATTGACCTCCAGTTTCGGCGCCCAGCTCTTTTGCTTTGCTCCAATCTTCGCATGCTCCGTTCATGTCACGAAGCATTTCCTTGATCATTCCACGATTCACATATGCAGAAGCATATTCAGGGTCTAGTTGTATTGCTTTATCGGCTGCTTTTTTGGCTGCAGCATATTCTTCTTTCTTGAATTGTGCTGCTGCAATGTTAGCATAGGCTGGAGCATACTTATTATTGATCTTAATACATGAATTAAAGTCATCAATTGCTTCGTCTAATTTAGATCTCTCCATTTGTGTAGCTCCTCTGTTATTATAAGCGAGGTGGAAGTTTTTATCTATTGAAATAGCTCTATTAAATGCAGCAATCGCTCCTAAATAATCCTTCATTTTTAGCTTTGTTGTTCCAATATTATTTAGAACGAAAGCTAGATCAGGATTTTTCTTTGATGCTTGTTCGTAATCAGATACGGCTTTTGCATAGTTTCCTAACATACGGTGACAACTGCCTCTGTCATTATAAGCATATGCAAGATTACCATTTAAGTCAATGGTCTTCGTAAAGGATTTAATAGCGCCCTCATAATTCTTTTGAAGAAACTGTAATGTTCCAAAATTATAGTGAGCTTTTGGATTTTTAGGGTTCAATTCTATAGACTTTTTATAATCTACTTCAGCTTTAAGATAGTCTCCAACTCCTTGATAAGCTCTAGCTCTTTGGAAATATGCTTTAGCATAATCAGGATCTTTCTCTATTAATTCACTTAATGTTTTCGATGCCGCAGCAAAATAGTTCCCTTCGTTTTCTGCTACACCTTTGTTATAATAAGCTGCTGTGAAATTGGGGTCGGCACTGATCGATTTTTTGAATTCGGATATTGCTTCGTCGAAGGACTTCGCATTGAATAGTTCAATACCTTTATTATAAGCTTCTTGGCTTTTAGCAACAGTTGCATTCTCTTCATTCAATGCTGCTATTGAATCACGGTACGCTTTTTCTTTCTCTGTAAGTTCCTCTTGTGAGAAGCTGTTTACAGAAAATAGAAAACATCCGACAACAGCCAGTAACAGTTTTCGTTTCATCATAGTTGTTTTTGGTTTGTAGTCCTCTAAAAATATGCCAAATTATTGGATTAGGTCAATGTAAGTTTTCCACAACAAATGAATATCCAAGCTTTTCTTGTTAATAGTTGAATAAATCGATCGTCAGTGAGCTGCAAAAATCTTGTTATTTTAGCGACACCAAATATTAGCAAAATGAGCAAAGAAGTATATATAGTTGATGGTGTGAGAACGCCAATAGGAAGTTTTCGAGGATCACTTTCAACAATTCGTCCAGATGATATGGGTGCAATGGTTATGAAATCTGTTGTTGAGAGAAATAACTCACTTGACCCTTCTGCAATTGAAGATGTGATTTTTGGGTGTGCCAATCAAGCTGGAGAGGATAACAGAAACATCGCAAGAATGTCCGTTTTATTAGCTGGACTGCCGCATACGATCGGAGGGGAGACAGTTAATAGACTTTGTTCCTCTGGAATGGCTTCTACAATAAATGCTGCAAGAGCAATTAAAGATGGTGCAGGGGAAATATACCTTTCCGGTGGAGTTGAGAATATGACGCGCGGACCATGGGTGATTTCAAAATCTGCTGTGCCCTTTGGAAGTGATGCTAAACTCTATGATTCTTCATTTGGTTGGAGATTTATTAATCCACAAATGGATAAAGTATATGGTACTGAGGGGATGGGCCAAACTGCAGAAAACCTTGTTGATAAGTATAGCATTTCAAGAGAGGACCAGGATAAGTTTGCTGCTTGGTCACAAGAAAAAGCGGCTAAATCTTGGGAGAATGGAAGATTAGCAGAAGAAGTCATTCCTGTTGAGATTCCTCAGCGTAAAAAAGATCCTATTATTTTCGATAAAGATGAATTTCCACGTCCTGGAACAACTCCTGAGATCCTTGGTAAACTTCGTCCAGCGTTTAGAAAAGAAGGCGGATCAGTTACGGCTGGAAATGCCTCTGGATTGAATGATGGTGCTGCTGCTTTATTGGTGGCAAGCGAACAAGGGGTTAAAGATCATGGGTTGAAACCAATGGTTCGCATTGTTGGTGCGGCAGTTGCTGGAGTAGAACCTCGAATTATGGGGATTGGACCTGTGCATGCGACCAACAAGCTTTTAAAGCGAACTGGTTTGACAATGAACGATATGGATATCATCGAATTAAACGAAGCTTTTGCTGCCCAATCTTTGGCTTGTACAAGAGAGTGGGGGTTAGCAGACAATGATCCAAGAATTAATCCGAATGGAGGTGCTATAGCTCTAGGCCACCCATTAGGGATGACCGGAGCAAGAATTCTTCAGTCTGCAGCAATTGAATTACAAAAAACACAGAAGCGATATGCGCTTGTTACACTTTGTATTGGAGTAGGGCAAGGCTATGCTACTATTTTGGAACGTGTGTAATAGTTATATATTTTTAAATGAAAAGGCAGTCCCTTATGGGCCTGCCTTTTTTATTCTGCTAAGATTAGCCAATTAAATGGAAGAAAGATTTTTTTGTATTTTATTTATTCTTTAATTAATGGAGAATGGCAGGTGATATCACCTGCCATTTTCAATTAAAAACTCAATAATTTAGATTTTAGATTTCTTTTTTTGCCAAATACCAGTCTACTTTTTCACAGCTATCATCGGCTAATCTTTCATTCAACTCATCCAATGTTTTTGGTGGGGGAACTATAGCTTTATCTCCTTCTTTCCAATCTAGAGGCATTGCTACTCCATGTTTATCAGAGGTTTGAAGTGCTAATAAAGATCTAAGGATTTCGTCCATGTTTCTACCAACATTCAGCGGGTAGTACATAATCAAACGTATTTTTTTCTTGGGATCGATAAAGAAAACAGCTCGAACTGCGGCAGTTTCACTTTCATTTGGCTGAATCATTCCATATTTCTTTGAGACATTCATGTCTAGATCTGCAATGATGGGAAAATCAAAATACACCCCAGTATTTTGTCTTACGTTTTGCACCCATCCTAGATGCGCATGAACGCTGTCAATACTCAGTCCTAGTAATTCCGTGTTTAGTGCTTCAAACTCTCCTTTACGTTGAGCAAAACCGCTCATTTCTGTTGTGCAAACCGGTGTGAAGTCAGCTGGGTGTGAAAACATAACGATCCACTTGTCTTTAGCGAAATCACTCATTTTAATTTTTCCTTTGGTCGTTACTGCTTCAAAGTCTGGAGCTGTATCACCAATGCGGGGCATTGTGTTGACCTCTTCTTGTGCGTATTTTTCTTCTGTTTGTTCCATTTGTTTTAATATTATCTTGTGAGATACAAATATAGGAGCAACTAGAATTGAATACAGTTACTTATGTTACAAGCTCCACAAGAAATACTTAAAGCGCTGTAAGAAGATTTTTTGATTCTATGTTTAAAAAAAAATGCCGACCACTAGGTCGGCATTTCCTTTATATTAACAATGCATAACAAAAATAGCTGGATATTTATTTATCCACTTCTACATTCGCCAATTCCTCAGCTTTGTAGTCTCCGTTATCCAATTTTGCTTTTACTTTAATAAATGTTTCGATTGTGTACGATACATCTTCCAATTGATGAGCACCTGTTGGGATCAAACGAAGCATGATTGTTCCTTTCGGTACAACAGGGTAAATTACAATTGAACAGAAAATATTATAATTTTCACGCAAATCAAAAGTAAGGTTTGTGGCTTCGGCTAAATTACCTTCTAAAAAAACTGGTGTAACAGGTGAATTAGTTAGTCCAATGTTAAAGTTAGCTTCTTTCAATCCATTTTGAAGTGCTGAAGCAATTTTCCAAAGGTTCGCTTTGTGCTCAGGTTGAGTCCTCAATAATTCAAGTCGCTTACGTGCACCCACAACTAAGGGCATAGGAAGCGATTTTGCAAACATTTGTGATCTCATGTTATAGCGCATGAATTCAATGATATGTTCTTGCGCACAGATGAAAGCACCTATGGAAGCCATTGATTTCGCGAAAGTACCAAATAGAACGTCTATTTCATCGTGAACGCCCTGCTCTTCACCAGCACCCATTCCAGTTGCACCGATAGTTCCAAATCCGTGAGCATCATCAACGAATAAACGGAAATCATACTTGCCTGATTTTCTGAATTCTACAATTTCCTTTATCTTTCCTTGATCTCCTGCCATTCCAAATACCCCTTCAGTAATCACTAGGATACCTCCATCTGTTTTGTTGGCGATTTTCGTGGCACGTTCCATTTGCTTATCAAAGCTTTCCATGTCATTGTGCTTAAACACAAAACGCTTTCCAGCGTGCAAACGCATTCCATCAAGAATACATGCATGAGATTCACTATCGTATACAATAACATCGTTTCTATCGACTAAGCAATCAATTGCAGAAAGACAACCTTGATAACCAAAATTCAACAGAATTGTATCTTCTTTTTGCATGAACTCGGAAAGTTCATTTTCCAAAGCTTCATGTTCACTAGTTTGACCAGTCATCATTCGCGATCCCATCGGATACGCCATTCCCCATTCAGCTGCCGCATCAGCATCCGCTTTACGTACTTCAGGGTGATTAGCCAAACCTAAATAATTATTTACAGACCAAACCAAACATTCAGATCCTCGAAACGTCATCTTGTTTCCTATCTCTCCTTCTAGTTTAGGGAATGTAAAGTATCCATGAACTCCTTTTGCAAATTGACCTATTGGTCCTCTGTTTTCTTTGATCTTTTCAAATATGTCTTTTGCCATAAATGTTTTTTTTCAGTAAAGTATTAATTACTGATATTAATATTTTGCAAAGATAGCCTATTTTTAGAGAAAGGCACATCAAAAGCCCCAAATTATTGCACTTGTAGTTGTGTATAAGTAAGCTAGGAGACTGACCGTTTAGGGAATTCGAAACTGTCGAGATGTTAATAAATCTCTTAAATAATATTCACTTCTCTTTCCAAGAGGATCCCAAACTTGGAATTGATGTCATCAAGTATCTGTTGTGAAAGATCATAAATATCTCTTCCTTTCGCATAATCATAGTTTACCAGCACAAGTGCTTGATTGATGTGAACTCCGAAGCTTCCAAAGCGTTTTCCTTTCCATCCTGCGGTATCGATAAGCCAACCAGCTGGAACTTTAACATACTTCTCATCAACAGGGTAGTGAGGTGCATTTGGATATTCTTTTAGAATGTTTTCCAAAATCTCTTTTTTAACAACGGGATTTTTAAAGAAGCTTCCTGCATTACCAATTTCCTTAGGGTCTGGTAATTTTGACCGTCGAATAGCTATGACTGCATCACTAACATCTTTTAGTGAAGGGTTTGTTATGTTTTTACGCGCTAACTCATCTTCTATCGCTCCGTAAGATGTGTTTAGCTTCGGTTTTTTGCTTAGCCTGTAGGTGACTGAAGTGATGATGTATTTCCCTTTCAAGGCTCGTTTGAATATACTTTCTCGATATCCAAATTCACACTGGGTATGGTTAAATGTTTCTTCTTTGAGTTCTTTAATGTTGAGTGCGTTCAAATCGTCGAAAACATCTTTGATTTCAACCCCGTATGCACCGATGTTCTGCATAGGACTGGCACCAACACTTCCTGGTATTAAAGATAAGTTTTCAATTCCTCCCCAACCTTGATTAATACAATAGAGAACGAATTCATGCCAGTTTTCACCAGCTCCGACTTTCACAAATACTGCGTCACTATTCTCATCAACAACCTTTATCCCTTTTATTCTATTGACTAAAATTAAACCTTCGTAGTCTTTGGTGAAAAGAACGTTGCTCCCACCACCCAAAACCATAGTATCTCGGTTTCTATTCTGAGACAATAGGTTTTTTAGTTCTTCAGTGGTTGAAAAAACAGCAAACGATTTTGCATTCGCATTAATTCCAAATGTGGTGTAAGGTGCTATGTCAACATTTTCTTCGATCATGAATCTCATGCTTTTCTACAAAGTTAACTTTTCAGATTCCGCACAAATCTATTTTTTAAATGTTTTATCCTTAGTGGCTTTTTAATAACCCGATTTTTAACTTTGTAACTATGTTAAAGAAAATAGATTTAGATATTATCAACTCATTCAGTAAGAATACGCTCATGGAGCAATTGGATATTGAATGCATAGAAGTGGGTGATGATTATGTAATTGCAACAATGCCAGTTGATCATCGCACTCATCAACCAATGGGTCTTTTGCATGGTGGAGCGAGTGCTGCATTGATAGAAAGTATAGGTTCAATGGGGTCTACTTTGCTGCTTGATGTGGAAAAGGAGGTTCCTGTTGGGGTGGAGATTAACGCCAATCATGTTGGTGGTATGCGATCTGGAACAGCTAAAGCTATAGGTAAAGTTGTTCATGCTGGAAAAAGAACTCATGTTTGGCAGGTAGATGTATTTAACAATAGTAATGATACTCTAGTTTGTACAGGTCGTTTAACGGTAATGGTAGTACCACGAAAGTAGACATAAGATATGAGTGGATTTCTAGCTTATAAATTTCCAGGTAAGGGGAAGGTAATCCAAAGTGGGGATTGGGAAAAGACAACTATGGAAGCTCTGCCTGAGGATAGATTTTTCTTTACAGACTTCCAAAAGCAAATGTGTTATGCATTCAACCCTTCAAATAGTTCTGTTGAAGAGGATAAAGTATTATTTACCTATCGAACAATGAACGATGTCTTCGTTGTCAACCGCAATTCTTACTTGAATGGTCTCGATGTTTTTATTCACGAATTTCAGCCTAGGGGAATTGAAAAAGCTGTTTTTTCTAGAATCAATGCGGTTGAAAAAAAGAAGGATATTTCTTTGATTGACTTGTTTCACAAGTTGGCAGATGCATACGGAGATGAAGCCTTGGTTTATTTAGCCACAGATCCCAAATTTGGAACTTGGATTGGTGCTACTCCAGAAACATTGGTTCAAGGAGGGGAGCTTGGTATTCACTCAATGGCTCTTGCAGGAACTAAAGAGAGTATGGGTGCTGATTGGACAGATAAAGAATACCATGAGCAGGAGCTTGTAGCTTCATACGTCGAAGAAATAGTGAAAGCCCAGTCACCTTCAAAGTTTGAAAAGTCTGATGTTGAAACAGTCAAGAATGGTGCGGTATATCATTTGAGAACGAATTATTCGTTCATACTTCCGCCTTACAAATGGAATGCGCTAATCGACTCTTTGCATCCAACTCCCGCAGTGTGCGGAAGTCCAAGGGAATTGGCAATGGAGTTGATAAGAGATTTTGAGCCACATGATCGTGAGTTCTACACAGGTTTGGTAGGAATGAAAGGTCTGACTTCGCTTCAGGTTTATGTGAATCTTCGCTGTATGCAAGTACTGGATGATAATTTCGCTTTATATGTCGGAGGTGGTATTACGAAAGATTCCGATTTGGCTTTAGAGTGGAGAGAGACAGAAATCAAAAGCCAGACGCTTCTGAACATTCTGAGAGATTAGTTAAACTTAATTGAGCTTACATTCAAGTCAATTTTCGACTTGTGGAATGGTAAATCTGCTTGATCCGTAAATTGCCAATAGAGTATGTTTGGATGGTTTTCGAAATTTACGGTTTTTGAATATCTTGCGATCCAGAACTTATAGTTGATATAGTCACTTTCAAAGTATTTCTTGAAGAAGCTCCAAGAGCAATAGATTATAGGGCGCATTCCAGATTGGCTCTCTATTATGTCCAGCCAAACTTGAACACTATCTTTTAACGCGTGTTTCGATGATCCTTCTTGCTCAACATCTAAAACAGGAGGGAGTTCTAAATCTTCAAACCGTACTGCAGAGATAAAGTTACTAGCTTGCAAACGGCTACTTTTCAAGGGATGAAAAAAGTGATAAGCCCCAACGGGTATTTCTACTTTCTTAAGTGCGTTGATATTATAATTATATTTTTTGTCTTTGTAACTAAGCCCTTCTGTTGCCTTTAAGAATACAAATTCAATAGCGGGACTCACTGACTGGTTACTGAGCAATAGGTCCCAATTGATTTTACCTTGATGGTGTGATACATCTATTCCGAAGCTGTTGTTATTCATTGGGATAGCAACCGAGAAAGAGGAACTCACATTAAAGACAAATGGTTTCCAATACAACAGCGCAAATATTGTAATGAAAACTAGATCAAGAATTGGAAGGCGTTTTTTACGCATGGTCTAAAATAAAAAAAAGGGTCTTCAAAAATGAAGACCCTTTCAACAAATATAGATGATCGTTTCTTAAAACTCTCTTTTCTCCTTAATTCTCGCAGCTTTACCAGTTCTTTCACGGAAGTAGAAGATACGTGATCTGCGCACAGCACCTTTCTTCAATACTTTGATTCCGTCAATGAATGGAGACTCAACTGGGAAGATTCTTTCAACACCAATATTACCAGACATTTTTCGGATAGTGAACGTTTCAGTTGCTCCTGAACCGCGACGTTGAAGAACAACACCAGTAAATTGCTGGATACGCTCTTTATCACCTTCCTTAATCTTATATGAAACAGCAATAGTATCACCTGCTCCAAATGCTGGAACTTCATTCGCTGCTGAAAATTCGTTTTGAACTTCTTTAATTAAATCCATGACTTCTTCTTTTATCTTCTCCAAAATTGGGGTGCAATATTACGTAAAAAAGATGAAACATTACTACTGTTTTGAAATAAATTTTGAAAAAAGAGCATTTTATTTTCAATCCTTACATTTATCAGAAGTCAATGTCGAGTTTAAACTTCTGACGGAGCGTTTTTAAATGGGGGTTTCGATCTGCCATATCTTCGAATTTGTCCTTTCCAGAATATAGTTTTTTCTCCCCATTGTCAGCTGAACCTTCTTCAATTTTTAGCGAAATAGACCAATTCTTTAATTCCTTTCGAAGATATCCCATCAACTTCGTTTCATTAGTCTGAAGAAAACGCAATTGAACATCATTGTCTACATAATGCGTTACTAAATTATCCTCTCCTAAAATAGGATCCCTTCCTGTTAAGGCCGTAAACAATGTGTCTTGACCTTCATCACGCATTTTAAAAGCAAACTTTCGCCAAGTCATTTTTAACTGATCTAGAGAAAAGCTTTCGTGAGGCTTATCCTTATTTGTTTCTTGTTCTGGTTTCTTTTCTTTCTGCTGACCCTGCTCGTATAGTTCTTTGATTCCTAAAAAACTATTGTTTAGTTTCCCCGTAGGGTTCGTCAATTTGCGAGCCTCTTTTTGGGTTTCTAATGATGGAGGAGGAGTACTCTTTTTGTTTTCAGTTGCTTTCGGCTTTGATTTCGGACCTTCAGACTGGCCAGGAAAAGAAATAATTTCAACGGGGTCAGTTAAGGCTTTTTTTTTTCGAGCTCGTTTTTAATCGAACACAATTGCATTAGCGTTAACTCGACAAGTAAACGTTGGTTTTTTGCTGCTTTGTATGTGGAGTCAGCACTGCTGAGAACTCCTAGGGCTCTCATGATGTGTTTTGCATCTAAGAGGGCACATTGTTCTTTGTACCTTTTTTTTATTGAGTCTGCAACTTCTAAAAGCTCTATAGTCTTAAGATCTTTACAGATTAATAGATTTCTGTAATGCTCAGACAGACCAACAATGAATTGATGTCCATCAAATCCGTGATCAACAATTTCATGGTAGAGCAGCAAGCTAGACGAAACGTCTTCATCAAGGGCGTACTCGACAAGTCTAAAATAGTAATCATAGTCAAGGACATTCAGATTATCTATGACTGACTTATATGTTAAGGTTTTACCCGCAAAACTAACGATCTGATCAAAGATTGAAAGTGCGTCTCGTAGTGCTCCATCTGCTTTTTGAGCTATTAAGTGAAGACCTTCATTTTCAGCATCAATCCCCTCTTTTACCGCAATTTGACTCAAATGATCAGCAATGTCACTTACTTTGATTCTGTTGAAATCGAAAATTTGACAACGCGATAGAATTGTTGGGATGATTTTGTGCTTTTCTGTAGTTGCAAGGATAAAAATTGCATGCTTCGGAGGCTCTTCTAATGTTTTTAGAAATGCATTGAAGGCAGCAGTTGATAACATGTGGACCTCATCAATAATATAAACCTTGTGAGAGCCTAGTTGGGGAGCAATACGAACTTGATCTATTAGACTTCGTATGTCTTCCACACTATTATTGGAAGCAGCATCTAACTCATATACGTTTAATGAATGTCCTTCATCAAATGATTTACAAGATTCACATTCGCCACAAGCCTCAATATTGTCACCTCTATTTGAGCAATTGATCGTTTTTGCAAGTATACGAGCTGTGGAAGTTTTACCTACCCCGCGCGAACCACAGAAAAGAAATGCTTGAGCAAGTTGATCGTTCTTGATCGCATTTTTCAAAGTTGTAGAGATCGACTTTTGCCCCACTAACGTGTCAAATGTCTGCGGACGATATTTCCTGGCTGAAACAATGTAATCGCTCATACTACAAAATTAACAGAAAATTGCTTTTTCAACCCCAGGCAGATTATAAAGTTTTAAACAATATTTAAGTCTATTTCGGTGGGGTTAAATAGGTGGTTTTTTCTATTGATTCGAGTGCTGATTCCCACAAGGTTTTTTTCTTAGGATTTAGTTCGATTCTAGCGGGAGTAATATCTTGTTTACCTATGTGGCGTCGCCAATTACCATGGTTTCGATAGCTGAAAGTGGTGCGTTGAAATAATTGCTTACTATGTTTTTTAATCTATATGTATCGAGAAGAGTGCCTGTACTTATTATTTGAATTTTTTATACACGGTCTCATGAATCCATTGGGCTATGGCCTCGACAGGATTGGAAATACTTATGATTAAAGTAGACTCTAGTAAAACAGTGCCGCAGAATACATCTTTAATTATATTTAGGTTATCAAAAGCTTGTTTACTTCGATTTTCACCTGGCGCTCCTCGTATTTATGCCGTATAGAAAATAATTTGGCTTTTACTTAAAAGATCAATGTTGTTTAGTTCTATTTTATTGTTTTGAGGAACAGCAGCATGCTTTAGGTCTAGCAACTTACCTTCGTTGTTGTTGCTTGGGTCCATTATGTTTATAGATAGATTTCATCTGCTTTGAATGATCAGGCTGGAAATCAGAGATCCAGTTTCTCCGAACCCAACAATGGATATTATAAAAAATAAAAAATCCATGTCACCAAAGTAATAAACGATTTGGTTAAAATGGATAAGTAATCTGTTCTATTAAACAATTACTGACTAAAGTCAGAGATTACCCAAGATATGCTTTCAACATTTTACTTCGGGATGTATGCTTTAATCTTCTAATTGCTTTTTCTTTGATTTGACGAACGCGTTCTCTTGTTAAGTCAAAACGGATCCCTATTTCATCCAAACTCATTTGACGGTTTTTGTCCAAACCAAAGTATAATTTTAAAACATCTGCTTCCCGTTGGGTAAGTGTTTTTAATGATCTATTGATTTCATTTTGTAAAGATTCATGAATTAAATCTTTCTCGGGAGATGGCAGGCTATCGTTTTCTAAAACGTCATACATGCTGGAACTTGATTCGTCTCCTTCGCTCAAAGGTGCATCCATTGATAGATGCCTTCCACTTGAAGAAAGTGCTTGCTTGACATCTGCCACAGATATCTCCAGATGATGCGCTAATTCATCAGCCGATGGTGGGCGTTCTAATTTTTGTTCTAGCTCAGAAAATGCTCTATTGATTTTACCTATAGATCCAATTTTATTCAAAGGTAATCTCACAATTCTTGCTTGCTCTGCTAAAGCTTGCAATATGGACTGTCTAATCCACCAAACCGCATATGAGATGAATTTAAATCCTCTTGTTTCATCAAACCTTTGAGCTGCTTTGATTAATCCAAGGTTACCTTCGTTAATTAAATCTGGTAACGTCAGACCTTGATTTTGATATTGTTTGGCTACAGAAACTACAAATCGGAGATTTGCTCTTGTTAAGCGGTCAAGTGCCTTTTGATCTCCCATTTTAATCCGCTTTGCTAATTCAACCTCTTCTTGCGCAGAAATTAAATCAACTCTTCCGATTTCGACAAGATATTTGTCGAGTGAAGCAGTTTCTCTGTTAGTAACCTGTTTGCTTATCTTTAATTGTCTCATATTCTTTTAACTTTTTAGGTGGTTTAGGTTGGAATTTATATAATTCTTACTTGTTGGTCTATGTTTATAACGTATTAAGTTGGTTAAAAGTTGGCAGTTTTTGATTTTTTTTGTAAAGAATTCACAAAATAACACTTGAAAACCGTTTCGTTAAAATCAATATTATGCTCTAATTGTACTTCTCATCGGAATAAAGACTCTTATATTTGTTCATCAAATAGAAAAATGAGATGAGAGATATTATTGAAAAAGCTTGGGAAGATCGTTCTTTGTTAGAGGACAAGAAGGTTGTTGAGGTAATAGAACAAGTAATTGAAGCGCTTGATAAAGGGGACTTGAGAGTAGCAGAGCCTTCTGGAGATGGTTGGCAAGTTAACGAATGGGTCAAAAAGGCAGTGGTAATGTATTTTCCAATTCGAAAAATGGAAACGATTGAAGTTGGTCCTTTTGAGTTTCATGATAAAATGGCGCTTAAGAAAAATTATAAAGAATTGGGCGTACGGGTAGTTCCTCATGCGATTGCGCGCTATGGAGCTTATATTTCTTCAGGTGTTATAATGATGCCTTCATACATTAATATAGGCGCTTATGTAGATGAAGGAACTATGGTGGATACGTGGGCAACTGTCGGGTCTTGTGCTCAAATTGGCAAGAATGTTCATCTAAGTGGTGGTGTAGGAATTGGTGGTGTTTTGGAACCACTTCAGGCGGCTCCTGTAATTATCGAAGATGGTGCGTTTGTAGGTTCACGGTGCATCGTAGTCGAGGGGGTTCGGGTTAAAAAAGAAGCTGTTTTAGGAGCAAATGTGGTCTTAACAAAGTCTACTAAAATTATAGATGTAACGGGAGAAGAACCGATTGAGCATAGAGGAGAAGTGCCTGAGAGAAGTGTTGTTATTCCTGGCTCTTACACTAAGAAGTTTCCAGCAGGTGAATATCAAGTTCCTTGCGCATTAATTATAGGAAAGCGTAAGCCAAGCACTGATTTAAAAACATCGCTAAATGATGCTCTGAGAGAACACAATGTAGCTGTATAGTTGTTAGTCAATATAGTATGAATAAGGATCAACTCAAGAAATGGAAAGAAAAGCGTCAACAAAGACGGGCGGCTTTAAATCACGATGATTTATTGACGGGAATTCTTTCTGGTGACCTCAGTGCGTTGAGTAGTGGGATTACATTACTTGAGTCGAAGAGAAAAGAAGATCAAAAAATTGCAAGGAAGCTAGTCTCAAGCTGTCTTCCTGAGGCAAAAAATTCTGTTAGAATTGGAGTTACGGGTGTTCCTGGTGTGGGTAAAAGCACTTTTATAGAGTCCTTTGGTCAACTAGTAATAGAGCAGGGGTATAAAATAGCTGTACTTGCCATTGATCCTTCTTCAGAGAAAAGCGGTGGAAGTATTCTTGGTGATAAAACACGAATGAATAAACTTTCCATGTCTTCAAATGCTTTTATCCGTCCTTCTGCAGCTGGGAAGTCATTAGGTGGGGTGGCAAGAAAAACAAGAGAATCAATTATTTTATGTGAGGCCGCAGGATTTGACTTTATTATAATAGAGACTGTTGGCGTGGGACAATCTGAAACTGTCGTTCATTCAATGGTTGATTTCTTTTTGTTGCTTATGCTTGCTGGCGCAGGGGATGAGTTACAAGGAATTAAACGCGGGATTATGGAAATGGCTGACGCTTTGGTTATTACGAAAGCGGATGGAGATAATGTTCGAAATGCTCAAAAAGCGAGAAAGGAATATCAAAATGCCATGCATTTATTTCCTCCAAATGACAATGAGTGGATTCCAAAAGCCCTGATTTCTTCTGCGTACGAAAACAAGAATATTGATAGAGTATTGAATACCATTGAGAGCTTCTTGAATCAAACGAAGCTCAATGGTCACTTTGATAAAAAGCGAAGTGCTCAAGATCGTTATTGGATGCACGAAACAGTTTCCGATATATTGTTAGCTGATTTTTATGAGTCGGAAGCTCTTGAAGATTTAATTAAGGAAAAGGAACAGCAAGTGGTTGAGGGTAAAATATCTTCTTTTGAAGCCGCTGAATTTTTAATCGAAAAATACCAACATCGAAATGATAAATAAGTTTTTTTATTTTACGCTAGCTTCCTTTCTATTAGTATCATGTTCCAGCCAAAACGATGGAAAGGATGTGATAAAAGACACTATAGACGAGCTAGTCACGATGAAACCCGTTGAGCTTACTCCCAATGAGATTGTTGCTGAAAGCTATGCGTTTCACGGCTGTGAAAAAATTAACTCTGAGTCAATTACATTCGATTTTAGAGAGTTTCGTTTTCAATACCTGCATACAGATACGGGCTTAGTTCGAATAAGGTCTTTTCAGGATTCTTTGGGCAATGAAATTCAGGATATTTGGTCAAGATTGAGACTTAGAAGGTATGTAAATGGGGAGGGAATTTCAATTCCTGAGGAGAAAGAGCAAGCTTACCAAAACAGTTTGAATAGTATTTTTTATTTCGTGTTTTTACCAAAATCTCTGAGGGATCCAGCAGTTAATCTAGATTATATTGACACAGTTAGTATTAGAGGTGAGCAATACCATAAGATTAAGGTAACCTTCGACGAAGAAGGGGGCGGAGAGGATCATGAAGACATTTTTATGTATTGGTTTAACATTGAGAATTATTCAATGGATTATTTGGCGTACTCTTATGAAACCAATGGAGGAGGTATGCGGTTTAGAGCGTTTGCCAATAGGAAAAGAGTAAAGGGGGTGGTGTTTCAAGACTACCTAAATTTCGCACCCCCTGAAGGAGCTAAACTAGTAGATTTAGATTCGCTATACAACGAAGATAAGCTGAAACAAGTATCAGTTATTGAGCAAGAAAATATTGAAGTAAAATAGGGTAAGTATAACCTACATTCCTGGCATACCGCCACCTTTCATTTGCTTCATCATATTCATCATGTTTTTCTTGTTGCTCATCATCTTCATCATCTTTTTTGTATCGTTGAACTGTTTGAGCAATTTGTTAACTTCCTGAATATTTTGACCGCTACCATTTGCTATACGTTTCTTACGGCTAGAGTTAATGATAGCAGGGTTTTCTCGTTCCTCAGGACTCATTGAATATATGATTGCTTCAATGTGTTTGAATGCATCATCTTCGATCTCAACACCTTTCATGGCTTTACCCATTCCCGGTATCATACCCATTAGGTCTTTCACGTTACCCATTTTCTTCACTTGCTGAAGTTGACCTAAAAAGTCATTGAAGTCGAACTGGTTCTTTTTTATTCGTTTTTGAAGTTTTCTAGCCTCTTCTTCATCGAATTGTTCTTGAGCTCTCTCCACAAGTGACACAACATCACCCATTCCGAGAATTCTATCCGCCATACGTTTCGGGTAGAAAACATCGATAGCATCCATTTTTTCACCAGTACCCACAAACTTTATTGGCTTGTCAACGACTGCTTTAATTGATATCGCGGCACCACCACGAGTATCACCATCAAGTTTCGTTAGGATTACCCCATTGAAATCGATTCGCTCATTAAAAGTCCTTGCAGTATTTACAGCATCTTGACCGGTCATGGCATCCACAACGAATAATGTCTCTGTTGGCTTAATAGCGTTCTTAACGTCAGCTATTTCATTCATCATCTGCTCATCAACTGC
>CBFHXS010000049.1:0-18088 GCA_965659845.1 Brumimicrobium sp. | reverse complement strand
TAACATCGTTTTCTAAACATATAAAAAGAGTTGTTGTATCTTCATCTATCGCATTAAACAACTCTCGCCCAGAGGAATTACCAGTATTCATCATTTTGATTTTACTCGATTGAGAACTAGCATTGGCATTATAAACGCTTTTAAACAATTCAATTCTATTTTGAACCTCCTTATCCTGACTTTTAATTAAGAAAAGATTGTCATCAAAGTGAGTCTGCGCTACATATTCTGCCATAGCAGCAATCAGTGTAAGTTCTGATGGAACCACCGAGTATACATATGGATTACTTTTAAGTATTTTCGTTGGTATTTTAGTCACCGCAATCATACGAATTTCATTCGTATAACACCACGATGCTGTGTTTTCAACTAGGTTTGGATAAAAAGGTCCAACCACTAGGTCCAGCTCTTGATTCTTGGTTTTTTCAAGAAACTCGTCTAATCGTTTCTCATCACCTCGAGTATCATAAAACTCAACATTAGCATTTAAGCCAAGTCGCTCCAATGAATCAAGCGCCATTTGCACTCCCATTAGAAAGTCAAGTGAGATATTCGTCAGTTGATCGAGTCGGGTATCTTCATCTAGCATTCCTGAGAGCACCTCACCATTTTCTTGAATTCTTAACGGAAGAAGAATAGCAACATTGTATTTATCTTTAATTTCAAAAGATGGTGCTGAATCTGGTGTTTGAAGAGAATCCAAAGGTAAAATTTGCTTCACCTCAATTTTTTCAATTCTTTCCTTCTTTAGAGCTATTTCAATTATATCGCCTGGTCTAATTTTATTACGTTTAATTTCATTATCCTCAATCAACTTCTCAATCGGAACCATAAACCTTCTAGAGATAGAATACAGGGTCTCACCATCCTTAACGGTATATTTAATTAAGCTATCTGAAAAATCTATTTCATACCTTACGGTATCCTCTACTTTTGCTGTATCCAATTGCCGTTGTGCTGATTCCACCTCTAAGTCTGAAATGTCATTCTCTGAACTTGGAACTATTAATTCTTGACCAATGTCTAATCCATTTTCAACACCTGGATTTAGTTCTATTAAATCATCAACTTTACAATTATAAATTCTAGATATACCAAACAGTGTTTCTTTTTTCTCAACAATATGAACTTTTGTTTTAGATGGAGAAATGCCTGTTGGTATCAAGAGTTTTTGACCAATAGTCAAACCGTTTGATGCCTCAGGATTTTCTTTAATAATATCTTCGATAGACACATTATATTTATTATGAAGCCCATATAGAGTATTTCCAGCTTCAACAATGTGAATCTTAAATACTTGATCATCTTTGATCTCTTCACCCAGTTCTTGAGCAAAAGACCCTAAACAGGTCAAAAAGAATACTATTCCTAAGATCAATTTCATTATTCCCATTCTATTGTTGCTGGTGGCTTTGAGCTAATGTCATAAGTCACACGGTTAATTCCCTTTACTTGGTTTATAATCTTATTAGATATTTTACCTAGTACATCATAAGGCAAATGACACCAATCTGCTGTCATACCATCCGTTGAGGTTACTGCTCTTAAAGCAACTGCATTTTCATAAGTTCTTTCATCCCCCATAACTCCAACTGAGTTAACAGGTAAAAAGATTGCTCCTGCTTGCCAAACCTCATCATATAAACCTGCCTCTTTCAAGCCATTAACATATATTGCATCTACCTCTTGCAAAATGCGTACCTTTTCTGGGGTAACATCTCCCAAAATACGAATTCCCAGTCCTGGACCAGGGAAAGGATGACGTCCAAGAATCTTTGGGTCAATATCTAACGATCGACCTACTCTTCGAACTTCATCTTTAAAAAGAAGCTTTAATGGCTCTACAACTTTAAGCTTCATATAATCTGGTAATCCACCAACATTATGATGAGATTTTATCGTTTGTGATGGCCCGCCTGTAACGCTTACTGACTCAATTACATCTGGATATATTGTACCCTGAGCCAACCATTTAGCATTTTCAACCTTACCAGATTCTTCGTCAAAGACGTCAATAAATACTTTACCTATCGCTTTTCTTTTCAACTCAGGATCAGTGATTCCAGCAAGGGCGTCATAAAACTGCTGAGAAGCATCTACACCCTTAACGTTCAACCCCATATCCTTATAACTGTGGAGAACATCTTCAAACTCATTCTTTCTCAACAAACCATTATTCACGAAAATACAGTGTAGCTTTTTACCTATTGCCTTATGCAGTATGACAGCAGCAACAGATGAATCCACCCCTCCTGACAAACCTAAAATCACACTATCACCCCCTAGTTTCTCTTGGAGTTCTGTAACCGTTGTATCCACAAACGCATCAGGTGTCCAGTCTTGATGACACCCAGATATCTTCACTACGAAATTCTCAATCATTATTTTTCCTTCTAACGAATGATATACTTCTGGATGAAATTGAATTCCATATGTATCCTCACCTTCAACAGAATATGCTGCAAATTCAACATCTTCCGTACTTGCTATTTTTTTAAAGTTTTGCGGAAGGCTCTTAATAGTATCACCGTGAGACATCCATACTTGAGAGCTAGGCGAAACACCTTGAAGTAACTCATTTTGAGGATTATACTCGGCTATATTAGCTCTTCCATATTCTCTGGTATTTGATGCTGCTACTTCGCCGCCAAAGTTGTGTGCCATGTACTGAGCTCCAAAACACACTCCTAACAATGGCAACTTACCTTTGATTGAAGAAAGGTCAATCTTAGGTGCTTTTTCGTCTCTCACAGAAAAAGGACTACCGGAAAGTATTACTCCTTTAATATTCTCTGTTATCTCTGGACATTTGTCCCAAGGATGTATTTCACTATATACATTAAGTTCTCTTACTCTTCTCGCGATCAATTGCGTGTATTGAGAACCAAAATCGAGGATTAATATCATTTCTTGCATGTGGACAAAGATAATAAAGCCCTAGTTCCATAATCGATAGTTTATAGGAATTTTAGCTTTTTTTAAAGAATAATTTGATTCCTTACACAGCGGAAGCAATTAAAGCCCTATGATTTAGACAAATCTTTAAGCCAATTCTTTAAACTTTGATCAAAAGGCTTACCATAAAACTCAGTTAAATAACCTTTAACTTGCTTGAATTGCTCATCTTCAGACTTATCAGAATATTCACTTAAGATTACACTTACCTCTCTCTTCAGGACTTCCTCATCAGGAACTACTAAACTGAAAGTAGATAGTTTTGTATTCTCTTTAGACTTCGCATCTCTGTAATACAAAATCATTTCTGTATCAAATGGGTCAATCGATTTACCATCTATACTAAAAACCTCCTTCTTATTGATAACGAGCTTTTCACTCCTATTCCCAAGTTTTTTCATGATTTTCTCCCCTTCATATTCATAACTTAGAAAGAAAAAATGTTGCTCATCCTGTGGAAAGGTCTGCGGACTAACAGGCACAGCAACCTCATCAATAATAAGGTAATCACCTTCAAAATGTCTTTTAACGTCTAGCTCGTTCACAATTGCTCCCGAACGAGATGAAATCGTGTTTACCGCAGGAACCAGGTTTGTTGTTTGCGCTTTTGATGGAGGTGCTAAAACGAAACGTCCTTTCACTCTAGATATTACGGCTGCTCTTGAGTTATCCGATTTAAATACTAACGATGCGCTAGATTTAAAAATATCACCAGTAGACATTTCTTGTCCTGACTTTTTATAAGTGATTTTCCCGATGACTTTTATCACTTTATATTGGTCAACAACCCTATCTGCAGAAATCAAACCTGCACTCAACGCCAATAGAAAAATACTAATTATCAGTCTCATAGTTATAAATTTAATGTGATGAAGTTACACAATTCAATAATTATTCCAAAAATAAAATTGAGCCGTGATCCCCAAATTAAAGTAAGGCCAATGCGTTATTTGTATTCGTTTGTATTCGATTTTCAACGTTGTCTAGATCTGCCTTCTGAAACTTCTCGCCTGTAATTTTCTCAAACAATTCTATGTAGCGTTCTGTAACAAGAGCTATGAAATCTTCAGGAATAACAGGCATTTCCTGCCCCTCAAGCCCTTGAAACCCATTTTCTATCAACCATTGTCTGACGAACTCTTTACTTAATTGCTTTTGTGCTTCTCCTTTATTTTGTCGCTCCTCATAACCATCAGCATAAAAATACCTTGACGAATCGGGGGTATGGATTTCATCCATTAAAATCACCTTTCCATCTTTCATTCCAAACTCGTATTTAGTATCTACAAGGATTAAGCCTCTCTCTTTAGCCATTTCAGTCCCTCTTGAATAAAGAGCATGAGTATATTCTTCTAGCTGTACATATATCTTCTCATCAACAATTCCTTGTTTCAATATTTCTTCTCTAGAGATGTCTTCATCATGACCTTCATCTGCTTTTGTAGAAGGTGTAATTATTGGAGTTGGAAATGGGTCATTCTCTTTCATACCATCAGGCATTGGAACACCACACAGCACTCTTTTCCCTTCACGATATTCCCTCCAGGCATGCCCTGTTAAATATCCGCGAATGACCATTTCAATCTTAATAGGTTCACAACGATAACCCACAGCTACATTAGGGTCCGGAACATCTATTAGCCAATTTGGCACAATATCCTCAGTCGCTTTAAGGAACATTGTCGCAACCTGATTAAGCACCTGACCTTTAAATGGAATTCCAGCAGGCAATATATGATCAAATGCCGAAATTCGATCCGATGCAATCATAACTAAATGATCTTCACCTATTGAGTATACATCTCGAACTTTCCCTTTATAGACTGCCGTCTGATTAGGGAAATTAAAATTAGTTGTTGTTAGACTTTTTTTCATTATCGTTTTTTTCAAAAGCATCAATTATTTGTTTCACCAATTTATGGCGAATTACATCATTTCTATTCAATCGAACTATCCCCACTCCTTCTATATCTTTTAATGTGTCAAGGGCGTAAATCAATCCTGATTTTTGTTTAGATGGGAGATCTATTTGAGAAGCGTCGCCGTTGATTACAAAATTTGCATTCATCCCCATACGCGTTAAAAACATTCTCATTTGATTCACTGTGGTATTCTGAGCCTCATCAAGAATTACAAAAGCCTTATCAAGTGTTCTACCTCGCATGAATGCCAATGGCGCTATCTCAACAACTCCTAACTCCATAAAATCCATCAGCTTTTCGGGAGGAATCATATCTCTCAAAGCATCGTATAGCGGCATCATGTAAGGATCCAGTTTCTCTTTCATATCGCCAGGTAGAAATCCTAAATTCTCACCTGCCTCGACAGCCGGTCTTGTAAGAATTATTCTCTTGACTTGTTTTGTTTTTAAAGCACGCACTGCACATGCGACTGCAGTATATGTTTTCCCTGTGCCCGCCGGACCAACAGCAAATACCATATCTTTTTGATTTACCGCTTCCACTAACTTTCTTTGATTGAAAGTTCTAGCTTTTATCTTCGTTCCACCATTCCCATGAACTAAAACCTCAGAACCATCCCCAGAAAGCATCTCAACAGGATCCTCGACCATTACATTATCGATATTGTTTTCTGTCAATCCTCCATATTTCTCAATATGTTTGATCAATTGAGAAAACTTAATTTCAAACATATCCATCATAGCAGGATCTCCCGAGAGTGTCAATGTATTTCCTCTAGCAACAAGTTTAAGGTCAGAAAAATATCTCTTGATTTGCTTAAGTTTGGCATTATTTATTCCAAAGACTTCAATTGGATTAACTTCTTTGATTTCAATTTTACGTTCCTGCAATATCCTCTAATTTAGTTCGCTTGCAAAAGTAATGTATTTTCATGAAAATTAACTCCTAAGACAATCATGTATTCTAGTACTATTTTCAAAATAGAAAGACGTTGTAGTTTACCAAAAACTATCTATTACTTAATGCTTCAATCGAAAAATAAAATTAATTTTGATACGCATTAAATAGTTGCTGAGGGAAACACTATGGGAATTATAACACTTATAACAGACATGGGACTCCGAGACCATTATGTCTCATCATTGAAAGGTGCTATATATTCTAGGATGTCGGATGCCAAGATTGTAGATATATCTCACCAGGTTAGTCCTTTTAATATTTCTCAAGCCGCATATTTTCTAAAGAATGTAATCCACGATTTCCCTGATGGAACAGTACATGTTATTGGAGTAGATGCAGAACCTAATGTTAATTTCTCTCAGCCTTCGGAAAGCGAACTACCTATGGTCATGAAGTTTAAAGACCAATTTTTTGTTGGTGTAAACAATGGCTTGTTCAGTCTTATATTAGATAACGAAAAGCATCAGGAAATATGGCAACTGGAAGATGTACTCTCACAACCAGAGTTAATGAACTTCCCTACGAAGAACATATTGATTCCTGCGGCTTGCAAGATTGCTAAAGGAGAAGACTGTAAATCATTTTGTTCTGAAGCGGATTCAATTAAGCGGGCTATACCGCTATCCCCTGTTTTGGAAGGACATACGCTAAAAGGTGCAGTAACGCACATAGATCACTATGGGAATATAATAACGAATATTGATAAGGATGATTTCTTTCGTCTCGGTAGAAATATTCCTTTCATCATTTACTTTCGACAAAAAGAGTACTTTATCGATAAGATTTCAATAGGATACAATGATGTCCCTGCAGGCGAAAAAGTAGCGATTTTCAATGACGGAGGTAATCTTGAGATCGCCATTAATAAAGGGACTCCTGAAAATGGTGGTGGTGCCAGTGACCTTTTTGGACTGCGTTTAAAAGATATTATACGCATCGAGTTTACTCCTCGAGGGTCTCGTGAAACATTAGAATCACTTTTTTGATATGATAAGAATTGTAAAACTCACATTCAAAACAGAACACATTGAAGAGTTTCTAACTCATTTCGAAAGTGTTAAGAATGACATCAACAACTTTCCCGGATGCAAAGGAATGAAACTACTTCGCGAACAAGGTTCCTCAAACGTATTTTTTACGTACAGTCAATGGGAGGAAAATAAAGATCTTGATAATTACAGGAGGTCTGAATTATTTGGGAGCATCTGGCCAAAAGTAAAGTTATGGTTCGACAAAAAAGCAGAAGCATGGTCCGTAGAGGAGAACTTTGACGGATTTTCGCAGAAGTAATCAAGCTAAATAAATTCGCAGTTCACTCGTTAACAAATACATTTTGATAAACTTTAACAAGGTGCTGTACCTTCTTAAAGGATTAGCATTAATTTTGAGTTAAATTTGCAGATCATGAGAGCACTGTACATAAAAGAAATAAGAAGCTTTTTAAGCTCAATAATCGGGTATATATTCATGCTTATTTTTATCGTTACTTGCTGGCTTTTCCTGTGGATAATATCCGATATGTACAACCTTTTAGAAGGAGGTGTTGCTGATTTAATACCATTTTTCAATTTAACCCCATTAATTCTACTAATACTCATTCCCGCTATTACAATGCGTTCTTTTGCGGATGAACGCAAATCGGGCACTATAGAACTTTTATACACCAGACCTTTAACAGATGTGAAAATTTTGATTGCAAAATACCTTGCAGGAGTAACTTTGGTTGTTATTGCTTTGTTCCCTACACTAACCTTCTATATATCTATGCACTACCTCGGTGACCCTGTTGGTGTGATGGATGACGGAGCTGCAATCACTTCATATCTTGGACTGGTTTTACTTGGTGCAACATTCGTAGCTATAGGGATATTTGCTAGCTCAATAACAAGCAATCAGATTGTCGCTTTTATCACTGCTATGTTTATGTGCTGGTTTATATTTACAGGACTTTCACTACTTGGTTCTTACGCCACTTTTGCTGGATTTGACAATATTCTGCAATATGCTAGTATTGATTATCATTATGAGTCAATTAAAAAAGGGGTACTTATTTTTAGCGATGTTTTCTACTTTTTAAGTTTAATTACATTCTTTTTATTCGCTACACATAATGTATTAACTGCTTTAAGGAAATAGAATGAAAGATAAATTAGTCAGATCAATTTCAAACAAAGCTTATTATTCAATAATTTCTTTGATAGCATTAGCGATAATAATATTGCTGAATATCATCATTTCTTTTGTTGATTTCAGAGTAGATTTCACCCGAGATCAGAGATACTCGCTTACCTCTTCAACAATTGATTACCTATCATCAGATACTACTTTAACAGATAGAATCTTGTTCAAGATCTACCTTGAAGGAGAGTTCCCTGCTGAAATAGAGCGTCTTCAAACTGCAGTAAGAGATAAACTAGACGAATTCAAATATTATGCTGGTGATCGAATAGAATATGAATTCATCAACCCTAATGATGGATCTATTGAAGATCAGGAAGCTGTAAAAGAGCAACTCTTCAATAAAGGTACTGGAATTAGACCTGTAGACATTACTTATCGTAGTCAGGGTTCTGCTAACATTGTAGAGATATTTCCCGGAGCTGTAGTAGAGTACGGTGGGGAAACCATAGATCACATAAGATTTATGGAAGGCGGTCAATACCGCCTAGACCAGCAATTGGAAGATAGAGTTCAAAAAGGGATTAACAATCTCGAATATAAATTCATGCAGGTACTAGCTAAGGCTACTCGAAAAAAGAAAAAGAAACTAGCATTCATTCACGGGCATGGCGAATTAGGAATACCATTTACACAGGGAGCACGAAGAATTATTGAAGATAGCTATATTATAGATGACATCAAAATTAATGGAGTCATCAACGCCTTAGACCCTTATGATGGCATCATCATAGCGGATGCGTCTGAAAAAATCAGTGGGAAAGACAAATTCATCATCGATCAGTATCTAATGAATGGAGGAAACATCATGGTGTTTCACAATCCCCTTTCGATCAACAATGACACTATTCGAAGAAAAGGAAAAGTACATAGCGTCCGTAAGAGAACTGAATTAGTTGATCTTCTCTACGATTACGGAATTAAACTAGAAGAAAACTTAGTTATTGATGCAAATTACTCACCATTTTTAATGCCTGGTCTACCAAAGGGCTACGTCAATTGGTATTTCTACGTTAGAGCAAAAGGAACAGACCACCCAATTTCAAGTATGGTCGACCCAGTAAAAATGCCTTACACCTCGAGTTTACAGTTTGTAAAAACGAAGAATAAGACGAGACCATCTGTCATACTTACATCCTCTACCAATTCTAAATCATTTGGTAACGCTCCATTGCTATCGGTGGCTATGGAAAGTGCCTTCGGGGAAAACCCAGTATTCGTAGAAGACACTGAAGATCCAAATAACAGGCAAATGTTGGGAGGAATTTTAGAAGGGGAGTTTGAGTCTGCTTTCAAAAATCGAATTATCTCTGCCTACGCTGACAATCCAGATGCTAGATTTATTAAAAAATCAGTTAAGCCTGGTAAATTAATGGTTGTTGGAAATGGAACTTTCTTCAAAAACACATTCTTTGATTCAGTAGCTGTCCCTGAAGAGAATAGATACCGCTACATTCCAAGAATGCCTAGAGGAAATGAAATAGACGAACTCTTTGATGGCCGAAGAATGGGGAATTTTGAATTTTTCGAAAACTGTGTGGATTACATGTTGGGAGAAAACACCTTACTCGCAATTAGAAGTAGGACAATAGATCTTCACCCAACCGACAAACTCAAAGTAGAAAAAGAAGGCGGATTTTATAAGTTCCTGAACATTATGGTCCCAATTCTATTTACAGGGCTACTGGCTTTCTTTGTCATTTTCACCCGAAGATACAAATACGCGAAAAGAAAATAATATGAAAAAATTAGTGATACTAATCATCGGTATTGTGGCTATCGTTGGTTTGACATTCCTGACATTAGAACTATCTGAAAGCGCTAAAGCAACAGACACAAGTTTAATCGCTTTTGCTGTTCAAGATACTGCTTCCGTTAGTCAAATTGACATTTACGACAGCTATAAAAACATGTCCATTACACTTGTGCGAAATGATGAGAACAAGTGGGTTGATTCTGAAGGAAACTGTGTACAGCAAGAAATAGTGCATATGATGCTTGGCACTATGAAAAAGATTACCCTCAAGGGCTATATTCCTGAAGGAGCTATGGAAAACATGAAAAACCTAATGATGGCTAAACACATCAAGGTTAAAATTCATCAGAATGAAGAATGGAGCAAAACATGGTATATTGGCCATTCTACTCAAAATCATGCTGGAACACATATGCTTTTAGAAACTCCTGATTTGAAGAGCAGCAATCCTGTCATTATGGGGATGAAAGGGTTCTACGGCATATTAGAGCCTCGCTTCTTTGCTGATAAAAGAAGATTTGCATGCACTGAGCTATTCTCATTCAAACGAAATGAACTTGAAAAGATAGAGTTAAAAAACAATGTTAATCCTTCCGAAAGTTTCAATATTGAAGTCAACGGAACAAATCATAAAGTTACCTCTCAAGGACAAGTTTTAAAAAATATCAATGAAGATAATCTACTCTTCTATTTGAACGGTTTTGAGAACATACATTTTAACCAACCAAATTTCACATTATCAAAAGAACAAATAGACAGCATTAAGTCCAAAACTCCTGATTACAGGTTGGACATTGAGGGCAAAAGTAAAAAGTATACCTTGGATATGTATAGGAGACCTGACCCCGAATATGCCGATAAAGATACAGTTGCTTGGGATCAAGACTACCTATGGGCCATAAGAGAAGGAGGAGAGTTGGTAAGAATGCAGTATTACACTGTTGGACCACTAATTCAAGGTCAGACTGTTTTTGTTAACAACTAATTAAAAACTCACTCAATTTTTTTACGCTAAAAATTTATATTTGTAGATTGTAAATTTTAAGTAGAAGAAAAATGAATTTCGTAGTCTCAAGTTCCAGTCTTTTGAAGCATCTCCAAACGATCAGCGGAGTGTTAACAACTAGTAATACGCTTCCAATTTTGGATAACTTCCTGTTTGAAATAGGTGATGGTTCTTTAACCGTTTCTGCTTCAGATTTAGAGACTACAATGCGAACATCCTTCGATGTTGAAGCTAAAGATGCCGGTAAAGTATGCATGCCCGCTAAACTTTTACTAGACATTCTTAAAAATCTTCCAGATCAACCCTTAACATTTACAGTAAACTTAGACAACTTCAGCATTGAGATTAGCTATACCAATGGTAAGTCTAAAATGGTTGGATATAACGGAGATGACTTCCCAAAGTCGCCTGACTTAAAAGATACGGACAATACGACAATCGCTGGTGACATAATTTCTGAAGCAATTAATAAAACTCTTTTTGCTACAGGAACTGATGATTTAAGACCGGTTATGAGCGGTGTATTCTGTCAATTCACTCCAGAAAACATGACCTTTGTGGCTACGGATGCACACAAATTAGTTAGGTATACTCGTTCTGACTCTAAAGGTGCAGGAAATTCTTCTTTCATTCTTCCTAAGAAAGCATTAAACATGCTTAAAAATAATTTAAAAGGTGAAGAAGATGTAAAAATTACTTATAACGAATCTAATGCAGTTTTCACGTTCAACGAAACTACATTAACATGTCGTCTAATCGATGGAAAGTACCCGAACTATGAAGCTGTAATACCTCAGGAGAACCCAAATGTACTTACTGTAGACCGTGAATCATTGTTGAGCTCTATCAAACGAGTTTCTATTTTCGCTAATAAAACTACCCATCAGGTTCAGCTGAAAATTACGGGTTCTGAACTTTCTATATCTGCGGAAGACCTTGATTTTTCAAATGAAGCAAACGAGCGACTTACATGCAGTTATGAAGGCGAAGACATGGAGATCGGATTTAATTCTCGTTTCATTTTAGAAATGCTAAATAACATAACATCTGAAGAAATAAAGATCATGATGAGTCAGCCAAACAGAGCTGGATTAATTCTTCCTGCATCGAATTTAAATGAAGACGAGGATATCCTTATGCTTGTTATGCCAGTAATGTTGAACAAGTAAACATTCTTAACGCACTTTGGAAATAATCTGAATGATTTTTGCTATATTCTCAGTATGACGAGAAACCATAGTAAATTAAAATCATTGTTTATTTCGTATTTGAAACTATTACTGATTTCTACCCTTTGTTATTTTGTTTTGAGTAGTTGTATCGCTACACATGATCCTATTGAACGTTTCAAGGATAAAGATACTTCAAGGAAACAAAACATCGAGAAATTGTTATCCGTTCGCTATGGAGACAGTACTTATCAATCTTTAGCATACGGAGCTACAATGGTATATAAACCTGAATCTTTCAAAAAATTGGATTCATTATACACCTTAAAAGAAGACTTTTTAGAACGAAATGATCTTAGAGGTTTAAAGGCCTCACAAATTGAAGAAAAAATTCCATCCTACAAAGCTCAAGCGCAACAAGAAATTCATCTCGTAAAATACGAAATAGTTCATATCTACTCTAAAAAGGTAAAAGATTCATTAACAATATACCACTCTGTTTTTCTGTATGACCATTTGGACAGCTTGCTATCCGAGGACACTTTATATACCTACAGCTTCCCAAAGAAATATGAAAAAATGCATATCAATTATTTATTTGAATATCACTTTCTCACAAAAAGAGATCTTTATATAACTAATACGGAGAGAAAGTTCATCAGATACTTTAAACGAAAAGAAGAGGAACTAGCTAAAAACCCATTTATTTCTGCTTTTATGACCCAGGTCTTAGAGACAATGACTCTAGCTCAAAAACTAAATAGTGTCGAATACAATGAATTAATTAAATACAAATCAATACAAAACCTTAAACCTTTAGGCGATGATATAACTATAAACGAGTTTGGTACCTTAATTGCATTAGAGGATAATAATGAAATTGTTGGTTATGAATACGACATTAGGTGGCAAGATAATAACGACAGAATAAAGAAAAAGAGTATTTTTACCTATACACCAACGCTAGCATTAGAACAAATAAATACTATTAAAGAATAAAAGAATGAAACTTTCCACTGTATTACTGCTTTTAATCTGGATACCGAGTATAGCTCAAATAACATCTAGTACTGTTCGTAAAAATATCGATCAAAACAAGGTAGAAAAAGCGGTCCTTATGTGGGCAGATAGTACGTTCAAAGAATATAACGAACCTAGATTTGAGAAGTACAGAGCTAACTATACAGATGAATATCTTATTGCCACAATGCGTGTTAAAAGTATAGATCGTCGAATTAGTGAGATTCGAAAAGAATATACTATGGGGCGTTATGAAGGAACTGAACAAGAGTTCACAAACACTATGGATGACCTAAAAAAACGTAAAAAAGAAGCTGAATCGAATAATGTCGACTTTCACCCGAAGGTTACTAATTATGTTATCACATTTTGGGCGAATATCCGTCTTGATTCAGGGATTCTCAACTATGTCCAACATAAGATTATTTTAGACGATAACTATCATGTTATAAAATCAAAAATTGTTGGCTCAATTGGTGATAACGAAAATGCTAAAATTGTTTATCGCTAGGACGAAGCACGAGCGCACTTTTCTTGGTGTTTACTTTTAGTTCTAAATCGAACCCATCTGGATCTTTGCGCGTTACACCCTCTTCAAATGAGCAAGAATAGTCTAATTTATATTGGTGGTAATTTATCTTCCATAAGTTCTTGGTAACTCCAATTTTAATATACTCATCAACATCAATGGTTTGCCCCTCATTTAAAGGAGTATATATAATTTTACCTTGCATTATTTTAGCGTAATCGCCGACCATAAACTCAAGTTTTTTTTGATCGATTTCATTCTTTTCATAAAAGCAAAAAACAACACCTGGCTTTTTAACAAGAACAGCTTTTGCAGAGCTATTCAAAACAACCATCTGTTTCGTATAATAATTAGATAGCTTTCCATAAATAAGAAAAACACCGCACAGAAATAGGCCCATCAAACTCAACCGAAAATCAATCAATCGCCTACGATTCCAAAAATAAATGATCCCTATGACACAAAGGTAGGTTAACATCACCCATATCAATGAAGGGGAATAGCCTCTACTTATGGTTCCCGGCAAATCGTTAATCCAACTAATGAAAGCATTCAAAACAGTAAATATGAAATCAACGATATAAGCTAAAGCATTACCCACCAAAGGAAGCCAAAACAATAACAATAAAACAACTACAGAAACCATCGCAGCACCAGCCAAAACAATCAGCCCTAAGTTGGTTAGCATAAAATAATTAGGGAATTGATGAAAATAATAAAGACTTATGGGAATTGTACCTACCTGAGCAGCCATACCTAAAGCTGTGCCATCCCACAAATAATTTACAACCTTACTTCTAGAATTAATCAAGGATCGAAAAAGCTTAAAAAAGAAAGCGATCCCTAGCATAGCAAGAAAAGAAAGTTGAAATCCTAAACTAAAAAGTGCTTTAGGGTCAATAAAAAGAATAGCAAAAGCTGCAACAAAAAGAGCATTTAAACTAAAAAAAGAGTATCCTCTTAGCTGGCCAATAGATAGTACAGTAAACATTATTGTTGCGCGAAGAACAGAAGCAGACAAACCTGTTAAGAATGCAAAACACCATAGCAACAATAATGCAGCAATAATAAAGTATCCACGTTTACGAATCCATTTAATTCGATAAAAGAACCATTGCAAAAAAGCAAGTAAAATCCCAACATGCATTCCAGAAACGGCCAAAACATGCATAGCACCAGCATTGGCATACTCCCTTCTTATTTCTTGAGAAAGCTCAGATTTATCTCCAAGCACCAATGCTTGTGCAACTTGCTTGTTTTCCGGAGACAAGAATTGTTCTAAAATCTTTTTGAATTTTTCGCGAAGAGTCACCCAAAGAGAGGGTTCGTCGATACCCCCGTTATGAATCTTTAAATTATGTCTTCTTAAAAAGCATAAATGCTCAATTCCCTTCGTTTTCCAGTAGCCTTCAGCATCAAATTCACCAGGGTTATTATTATTTACTATAGGATTTATTTTAGGGCGGGCCTCTAAAATATCACCCTCTCTAATGCCATCCTTAGACTTGACATAACATAATAATCTGCCTACAGTATTGATGTATTCATGACCTCTGTATACAGCATTCACTTCAACAATTACTTTTTTATAACCTACAGAGTCGCGATTAGCGTCTTGGACAATACCAAAAATGTGATCGCCTTCCAAGAAATAATGACTAAAGTGCTTTCGCTGAGAAGAAGGTAGACTATATTGATAACTGTATGAGCCCGACAGAAAAAAGACTATTAGTATGTTTATACCAATCCATTTTCTGAAATGAAGCAATTGACGACCAAAATGAATAAGTGTAAGCAATGTGATTAACGACGTTGCCCACAGCGTAAAGATTACTACCCAATGAACAGAAAAATAATAAATCAATATTATCCCTGAACAAAACGATAGTAGTAATTTAAAAATATGGGAGTTTAAGTTCATTTTTATAAAAATAAAAAAAATATTGTTCAATTCTGATAATCAGTAAATAACAAATATTTAGAACGCAATCTATACAATTATTTTACTACTTTTATCGTAACTATAAATTACTATGAAGACCAAAAGATCCCTCTCTTTAACTATAGTTTCTGCTGTACTAATTGCAAGTTGTTCAAATGAACCAGACGAAAAGAATAATAATGCTGAAATAGTTAAAAAAGCAAAAATAGAAGTTGATACTACAGATGTTTTTTCATCCGAGAAATATGACTTCATGCTGCCTCAGCCTTTTGCATTGGTTTCTTCTTTTGAAAAAGTAAATCTCAAATATGACGTTACAAGAATGAACGCTCCTGAAAACGTCGAGAACTATAATAGCGAAGGAAAAAAAATATTAAACTTCGGGGTGTATATTACAGACTTGGTATTTTCTATAATCCACGAGAAGCCTCAATCATCTATGAACTACTTTAATGCTGTAAAAGAGATGGCTGATCGCATAGGAATGGGAAGTATATTCACTCAAGAGTCTTTAGCGGATAGTATTGAAAAAAACATTGCTGACCGAGAGAAGATGGAATATTTGCTAATTGATGTTCACGAAAAATCACAAGAATATTTAGAAAGTAATGAAATGAGACTATTAGCGGGTATTCAATTTGCTGGAGCATGGTCAGAGGGGATGTATTTAGCAACTCGCGAGATACCCAAAGATGATAGAGATGGATTTGTTGCTTCAGTAAATGACCAAATGAGTCTAGCGAGAAATGCTATTGAAGGAATAGAAGAATATAAGGAAAGAGATATGGACCTTGATGTCGTTCTGGGAAAGATCCAATCCATTGAAGCTAAATATAACGATTTCGAAGCGGTTAAAAATAGAAAAGCAGTACCTCTATTAACAGATGAAGATTTAGCGGTTCTTCAAAAAGCATTTGACGACTTAAGATCAACAATTACTCAATAGACCTATGAAAATATTGTTTTTTTTACTCTTGGTTCTTTCGACTTGTCACTCTTTCGGTCAAGATGATTTCATAACAACTGTCAATAGCTCAAAACACTCATTGAAAGATAAATTAGACACGCTAAAATATGACGGCAGCAAGGTTACTTACTTTAAATACCGTGATCAAACATATTACAAAGGTATTCAAATACCCGTTTTTTTAAGGGATAATTATTTCTTCTTATTGAGTGGTAAAGCAGCTGAAGACAAAGTAAGTATTGAGTTTTATGATAGGCCCCCAGAAAGTGAGGGTAGAATACTCCTATATGAAATCAAAAACATAAGTGGCAATGAAGAAACTGTTAACATGGAAGAGCTGAGAAGAAGGCTTGCGTTTTATGGAAAATCTCCCGAGTTATTAAAAAGTGTCTTCATTGATTTTGTAATTAAAAAAAGCAGATCTGACAGAGGAGCTATTGTTCTTGTACTAGGATATTAAGGGATATTTATTTGCAGCTTATAAGCGTTCTTTTTTCAAATGATTCTCGTATTTTTGTTCAAAATTTTGGATTAAATATGATGGTCAACATTACATTACCTGACGGGACTATAAAGGAAGTGGAGAAAGGTACAACTGCACTAGATGTTGCAAAGAGTATCAGTGAAGGTTTAGCACGTAATGTGTTAGCCGCGGAAGTGAATGGTGAAGTTATTGATAGCACACGCCCAATCAACAGTGATAGCACACTTAAACTGCTTACCTGGAAAGATAATGACGGAAAGTCCACTATGTGGCACTCCTCTGCTCACCTATTAGCTGAAGCTTTAGAGTTTTACTTCCCAGGAATTAAATTAGCTATTGGCCCACCTATTAAGCATGGTTTTTATTATGACGTAGACTTCATGGATTACACTTTTACTGAAAATGATCTTCAGAAGGTAGAGCAAAAAATGAAGGAACTTGCCAAGGAAAAAAATGAGTACATTAGAAAAGAAATGGCCAAAAATGAGGCTATTGCTTATTACAAGGAGAAAGAAGACCCGTATAAACTTGAGTTATTAGAAAACTTAGAGGATGGTGAAATTACATTCTACACGCAAGGTGAATTTACTGACTTATGTCGAGGACCTCATATTCCACATACTGGACACATTAAAGCAATCAAACTTACTTCAATAGCTGGAGCTTATTGGAGAGGTGATGAGAAAAACAAGCAATTAACTCGCGTATACGGTATTACCTTCCCTAAGAAAAGTGAGCTAACCGAATATCTTGAAATGCTAGAATTGGCTCGTCAAAGAGACCACAGAAAACTAGGAAAGGAACTCGAACTATTCACATTCTCGCAAAAAGTAGGACAAGGCTTACCTTTATGGTTACCAAAAGGAGCTGCGTTAAGAGAAAGACTTGAAAACTTTTTAAAAAAGGTACAAAAAGAGGCTGGCTATGATCAAGTAATATCTCCTCATATTGGTAATAAAGAGTTGTATGTAACATCTGGCCACTACGCTAAGTACGGTGAAGACTCCTTCCAACCAATCAATACTCCTGATGAGAATGAAGAGTTTTTATTGAAACCGATGAATTGCCCTCACCATTGTGAAATATTCAAAGCTAAACCCCACTCCTATCGAGAACTTCCTGTGAGATATGCAGAATTTGGAACGGTTTATCGCTACGAACAAAGTGGAGAATTGCATGGGTTAACACGTGTAAGAGGAT
>CBFHXS010000048.1:0-18829 GCA_965659845.1 Brumimicrobium sp. | reverse complement strand
ATAAGCAAATTGAAGATCTTACGCGTCGTTACGGTAAGCTTGTTTCTGGAGAGAAAGTAGGAGAGAAGGACATGGTATTGGCTCAGTTCGTAGAACTTGATGACAAGGGAGAAATCAAAGAAGGAGGAATCATGAATAGTTCAACGATTTCAGTAGAATTCGTTGAAAAGAAAGCTGTTAAGGATAAAATCATAGGTAAAAAACCAGGTGATAAAGTAATGGTTGATCCTGCGGACGTTTCTCGAGGTGGGAATGATACAGCCTCTATGCTCGGAATTAAAGAAGAGGAACTTGATGGAATTTCTGATAAATTCCAAATGACAATCAATGAGGTTAAGGTAATGGAGCCAGCTGAATTGAATCAAGAACTTTTTGATAAACTTTTCGGAGAAGGAAATGTGAAATCAGAGAAGGAAATGCGCGAACGTATTGTTGAAGATTTAGAAAAAATGTTCGAAAAGGACAGTGATAAAATCTTAACGCGCCGTGTTTCTAATCAGTTAATTGAAAAAACAAAGATTGATTTGCCCGATGCTTTTTTGAAGAAGTGGATTGAAGCTTCTCAAAAGGAGCCGGTAACAATGGAGCAGATCGAAAAAGATTATCCAAATTACCAGAGAGGTTTGAAATGGCAGTTGATTCAAAATCAGATCTTCAAAGATAATGGAATCAAGATTGAGCAAGATGAAGCGATAAACTATACAAAAGGTTTATTGATTAATCAATATGCTCAGTATGGAATGCCTGCTCCGGAAGAGGCTGAATTGACTCAGGCTGCTCAGCAGGTTCTCGGTGATCAAAAAGAATCTCAACAGATTTTTGATATGCTGGCTGAAGAGAAAATGACAAAGTTCTTTAAAGAAACAGTAAAACTTCAAGATAAAGAGGTTGATTACGAGGAATACATAAAAATTGCCGAAGATAGCAACGCTTGATTCGCGATAATAATTGATAAAAACGCCTCATGAAATTACATGGGGCGTTTTTTTTATTCTTTTGAATGTCTACGCTGTCAAATTTATATATTTGCATCTATTAAAATGAATAGAATGATCGTAGTAACAGGAGCCGCAGGATTTATAGGTAGTTGTTTAGTAAGTAAACTAAACGAACTAGGTATAACACACATAACTATTGTTGATGACTTTTCAAATAATGTTAAAGAACATAATCTTGTAGGAAAGAAGTATTCGAAGAGAATAGATCGAGAAGACTTCATTGAGTGGCTAAAAGTTAACGGAGGCGATATTGATTTTGTATATCATATTGGTGCGAGAACTGATACTGCTGAATTCGACAAAGAAATTTTTGACAAATTAAACCTGAACTACTCAAAAGATGTTTGGAAGTGGTGTACACACTATAAAGTGCCATTAGTTTATGCTAGTTCAGCTGCAACTTATGGACTAGGTGAGCATGGATATAAAGATGACCATGGCATCGTTGATAAGTTGGAGCCTTTGAATCCTTACGGTGATTCTAAGAATGATTTTGATAAATGGGTTTTGCGTCAGCATATTAAGCCTCCTTTCTGGGCCGGTATGAAGTTCTTTAATGTATATGGACCTAATGAGTATCATAAAGGAAGAATGGCTTCTGTTGTCCTTCATGCATATCGTCAGATCAATAGAAATGGTGAAATGAAGCTGTTTAGATCTCACAACCCTGAATTTGAGGATGGTGAGCAGAAAAGAGACTTTATTTATATTAAAGATGTTGTCAATATTTGTTACTTCTTGATGGACCAAAAGCCAGAAAGCGGATTGTATAATGTTGGTTCTGGTAAGGCACGTACTTTCCTTGATTTGACGAATAATACTTTCGAAGCAATGAATCGTGAGAAAAATATTTCTTTCATCGATACACCTGAGGACATTAGAGATAAGTATCAGTATTTTACTGAGGCAAGTATTAATAAGTTAGTGTCAGCTGGATATAAAAAAGGTTTTCATACCCTTGAGCAAGGAGTAAGTGATTACGTTGAGAATTATTTGATTGATCACAAATACTACTAAGACTTCGCTTCTTTTTCTTTTCTTAGCATGATCTCAATAGCTATGATCATCGCGCAAACTCCGTAAACCGGTATTGAGGCTTTGTCTGTGTCCAGATAGTTGTTCAGTAATCCATGAAAGAAGTATGTGCTCATGGAGAGAATACTTGATAAAAGTAGAAGCCTCAATTCATAACGTTCTGGATAATTATTTTTTAGGCGAATGTATAGCGTAATGCCCCTATAAAATAATGCACTTACAAAAATAATTATTGAAAGCATGCCTAAAGCTCCCATTTCAGCCAAAGGACCAAGAAATTCAGAATGAGCATTACCCATGTTTCCAAAGTTAGTGGAGATTATTGTCAGGTTATCGGGGTCTTGAAAAGGAGCGTATTCGAATGCATATGTTCCAGGTCCAAATCCGAAAAGAGGGCGTTCATAAAACATTGCTAGCGCCGCGTCCCATCGATTGAGTCTTTCTAAGTTAGAAGCATCAGAGGTGATGTTTGCTGCGGATTGTAAACGCTCGTCAAATGCTGTGGTAGTATGCTCCTGTTTGTTTCTGGCTAACTCCATTTCAATCTGCGTCCAGAAAATAAATACTAGGGCGACTAATGTAAGTCCAATTGTTAAAAGGTATTTAAACTTTACTTTGAAACGGATAAGTAACCATACGATTCCGGCGAATACAACGCTCAGCCATGCGCCACGTGTGTAGCTGAAGTATAGCCCTAGTAGCGTAATAACTAGCATAACTAAAAGAGTCAAATGAACTAAAGGGTTATGCCGTTTTGCGAAAAACAGTCCAATGATAAATAATAGACTTAATGCCACGCCTGCTCCATAAATTGTGTGATCCTTAAAGAAGGGTGACATTACCCAATGTCCTTCCTCTTCACCAAACCCATAAGAATAGTGACGAACTAGCGTATACAATATTACAATTGTCATACCTATAGAATAGAGCCATAAAAAACGAGAGATATTATCCTTCTTTTTAAATAGTTCTACTCCAATAAACAGTATAGGAATGATATACCAGAGCTTCATCAGCATGTATTTGAAAGAAACGCCAGGGTTTGTGCTAGTGACAGAAGTAACGAAGAGCCAAATTAGATAGAATCCAATAGATAATGTTATTGGATGTCTCCAGAACTGTTTATCCAGGAAAGGAGTCTGAATTTGTCTCATGATAACCAACAGCATTAAGCCGAATAAAACTGGTTCTGTTGGTACAAAAAGTCCAATTTTTCCATCAGTAAACTCCTCAAGGTTTACAGATAAAGGGGTAAGTATAACAGTCAGCAAAAAAGCTGTGTTTGTATGAAAAATGCCTAGATAAGCGATAATAAGAACAGCAGGTAAAGCGGTTAGATAATAATTATCTTGAAAAAATAAATAGGAGTTTGCTCCTATAAATAAGATGCCAAGTAAAAATACCCAAGAGTTATCTTTGACCCAACTCAACCTAAGCCGCGTTCTTAATTTCGTTTAATCGCTGTTTGATCAATAGGATGATCACTGCAAAGAATACAGCTGAGAAAGTAATAAGTATTACAATGATTGACCTTTTCGGTTTTGCTTTCTTATCTGAGGCTACAGCCCATTCTACAACGAACTTATGATTGAAATTCTCCCTTGCATCGGATTCAGCTTGCTCATAAGCAACTTCCTGTTCTGTTAATTTCTCAATTCGAAACTCTCTGAGGTCTGCAAGTGCATCGTATCGCGCTCCATATTTTAGGTTTACATCAATCTTATCTTTGAAAAACTCTTTATCTTCTTTTGTTTTAGATTCATTCAATGCAGAAAATAAATTTGCACGTCCTTCTGCATTAACAACTCCCATAGCGGATAGACTATCCATTTCGGTAACAAGTCTTTCCTGCTCGGTATTTAATTGCTCAAGCTTTCTTTTGTTTACTTCGTATGCTGGAATGGTTCTCTCTTTGATCAATTCATTCTTAACTGTATCGATCAAATTTACGATCTTGTTCGCGATCTCTGCAGCGAGTTGGGGACTTTTGTCTAGCACTGAAATCTCAATTGAACCATACCGAGTACGTTCGAAATTGATATGATTCTCATATGCTTTCCCGAGTTTGTGGTGAAAGTTTTCATCGTCTCGTTCTATCTCATAAACTTTTGGTAAATCAAATTGCTCGATTACTCTATTTCTAATTCTTGAAGACTTTAATATCTGAATCAATTGCTCTGCATGTTCTTCTTCTCCAAAGTCCATTGAGCTGGCTTTAGCATTTCTTTGTTCACTGAATGAAACTGTACTAGTTGCTGCAGGGAAGACAATTGCATTTGATTCGTAAAGCACAGGTAACATAAATGATATGACGATAGAAGCAATACCAGCGATGAGTCCAGTTAAGAAAAGAACTTTTCTTTTCTTCCATAAGAATACCATCAATTCGTTGGATACTTTATTTGATTTTTTCTCTTCCATTTTTCGTTAGTTACTCGAATAACTCGATTCAGAACAATTTATTGTTTACTCTTTAATCAGTTTCATTTCCTCTACAATGTGAGGCGCTTCACCATATACATCAATGAGCCAAAGAACGTAACGAATGTCAACAGAAATGTTTCGACAACGTGATGCATCGAACATATAGTCACTCATTGTGCTTTCCCAACTTCTGTCAAAATTGATCCCGATTAGGTTTCCTTCAGCATCAATAACTGGAGATCCAGAGTTCCCTCCTGTAGTGTGATTAGAGCCGGTAAAACACACCCAAAGTTCTCCATCTTGATCATAGCCTCCGTAATTGCCAGATTCGTAGAGCTCGACCATTCTTGGCAATAAATCAAAGTCACTTTTTCCTGTATTGTACTTTTTTATTACACCGTCAAGTGTCGTATGAGGAAGATATTTCATTCCATCTCGAGGCTGCGAACCTTCAACTTTTCCATAAGTAATACGCATTGTACTGTTTGCGTTTGCCCAATGCTTATCATCAGGGAACATTTCATACTTTCCTTTAACATATGATTTCATTAAATCATTTTTCATGGAATAATATACTCTCAATTGAGGAAGTGTATTCTCTTCAAAAACTTGACCTAATTCCTTGAAAAGAGCATATCCAGGATCTTTAGATATTTTCTTCTTCGCCATCTTTTCAAATTTATTTAAAACACTAACATAACCTTCTTTAGATAGCATGAGGGACTTATCATAGATTAACGAAGTTAGGTTCTCGGCGCTGTTTGTTTTCATCATTTCCGGCTGTTGCCCCTCCGGAATAATTGACTTGTAATATTCAGTTTGAAGCTTGAATATTTCTCGATCTATTGATTTATCGAAGTTTTTATAAAAGCCTGCCGCAGAATTCTTTTGTTTTTCAATCAATTCTTGAAGTTCTTCTTCTTTTCCATCTTTATAGAGAGTCATTAATTCATCAATACTCCTAGTTCTTTTAAACAATTCAGCTCCAACGTAGGTGTACTCAATGAAAAGTTGATATGCAAATTCATCTTTATTGTGCTGAACAGATAGGTCTTTTAGAGATTTGACAACAGTCCCAAAGCTTTCTTGCCACTCTGTTTTAGAACCTGCCTTATCCATATATCGGCTCTCATATTCATTCTTTTTATCTACAGCGTTACCTCTTTTAAGGCCATCAATTTGACCCATCCATTTTTTCCAGGCATTAGCAATCCTTGCTTGTTTAGACGCATATTGAATCTCAGTTTCTTCTGATTTTTTTATTGCGCTATTAATTACGGATAACGATAAGTCACGCATTTTAATTTGCGCAGGTCTCAAGGTATTTATTATATAGTCAAGTTCAGTAGAAATAGTATGTTGATTTGTTCTTCCAGGGAATCCAAAGACCATAGTAAAGTCATCTTTCTTACGATCCTTAAGAGAGATAGGTAAGAAATGGAGAGGAGTGTAAGGTTTATTCTCCTCACTGATGTCTGCAGGTTTGTTTTCATCATTAGCATAAATTCTAAATACTGAAAAGTCTCCAGTATGTCTAGGCCAAACCCAATTGTCTGTATCTCCACCAAATTTTCCAACAGTTTTCGGAGGTGTGCCTACAAGTCTAACATCACGGAACGTTTCTTTCACAAGTAAGTAATAGCTATTCCCATAATCAAAAGGTTTGATATCTCCTTCGTAGTGAGTCCCATCCAAAGCCTCAGCTTTTATTAGAGCTATGTTCGCTTGTATTTTGTTGAACTCTTCTCTTCCGGAAAGCCCTTCAGTTCCTTGTAATACAGCTGCCGTAACATCTTCGATCCTAACCATTCTCGCTGCTGTTAGTCCAGGATTAGTTAGCTCTGCACTATGATCCTTAGCCCAGAATCCATTCTTAGCGATATTGTTTTCTATTGTAGAATGAGAGTATATCTGAGAGAATCCACAGTGATGATTTGTAAGAAGCAGTCCAGTGTTCGATACAATCTCGGCTGTACAACCTCCTCCGAAATGTATAATTGCATCTTTGATACTTGCATTGTTAGCATCATAGATGTCGGTTGCACTTAACTTCATTCCCATTGCTTGCATATCTGATTCGAATGCACTCAGTAGAGTAGGAATAATCATTCCTTCTTCCGAGTAAGAAAAGAAGCTAAAAATCGATATTAAAAAACTCGCGATATATTTTTTCATCTGTAATTTGTTTTTTGGAATGGTAAAGATACAAAGTGTTCAGAAAAATAATGGTTCTTCTATGGATAAAGCATATGTTTTTTGCAATTTTGCCTTGTGGATGTATTAAATTTTATTTTCCGGATAGGAGTTCTCCTCGCGATTTATAACTTTTTATGGTGGTTAATCAACATGGGGTTAAGTCTCATTCGAGGAGGGAGAAAGAAAATGCTTTTTGAAGCATATCTTATCAAATTTGTCAAGTATTTCTTTTTGGTCGATGTAACACTGTTGTTCTGTCTTGATAACGCTCAGGATGAAATAGATATAAGTCGAGTTGCTATTGCGGGACTAGTTCTGTTGATTTATTTCGTAGGTAAAATTCAAACCAATCAGATGAGAAAATCAATGTTCTCTATGCAGGGAAATATCTCAGGTATGCAGGATATGATGAAGAGGATGCAGCCTGTTTTCGATCTTAGATATGAAATCGTGGTAATCATTTTATCTACAGTTATCTTTACATCATTGATTTTTTTCCCTCAATGGGCAATCAATCCTATTTCAAACTGGTTTCTTGAAACAATTCTTGATATTGAGGACACACCTATCTTCGGATTTATCTTTAAAGTTATAGGGTTCTTTTTTATGATATCTATTTTTATGAAAGTATCTCAAGGAT
The DNA here is from genome assembly GCA_965659845.1 of Brumimicrobium sp. Taxonomy (GTDB): domain Bacteria; phylum Bacteroidota; class Bacteroidia; order Flavobacteriales_D; family Crocinitomicaceae; genus Brumimicrobium. Next base: position 11,536 of record CBFHXS010000048.1, on the reverse strand, counting down.
TCATGACAATGTTCACAGGAGGTGGGTTTAGAAGTCAAAATGAGAATAGTCAATCAAATGATGATGACGATGATCATTTTGATGACTTTACAGAGATTAAGTAACTCTAGTTGTTTTTGATAGCCGCTAGTATTTTTTCAATTTGAGGGATAAGCAATTGTTTGTTATCATTGACGATTTCAAAATCCGCCAATTGACGTTTATCTTCATCACTCCATTGCGCTTTTATTCTTGCCCTAACTTCGCTATACGTTAACTTGTCTCTACTTTGGACTCGCTCAAATCGGATGGCTTCTGGTGCAGAAACGAGAATGTTGAAATTAAAACTTTTATAAGATCCTGTTTCGAAAAGTATTGCTGCTTCATTAAAAACGAAAGGAGAGTTTTGCTTGAAAGCCCAATCGGAGAAGTAATCCCTTACAGCGGGATGAACGATATTGTTTAGTTGTTGTTTAAGGGAATGGTCAGAAAATATTTTTTCTGAAAGGTAGGCTCTATCGAGTTGTTCATTAGAATAAGCAGAAGATCCAAATACTTCTATAACTTGACTCTTGACGCTCTCGTTTTTAGATAATAGTTCTTTTGCTGCTATGTCAGAATAAAAAACTGGAAAACCCATTGTTTCGAATACTCTCGCAACTATGGATTTTCCAGCGCCTATTCCACCGGTTAAACCGATTTTCTTCATTAAGTCGATGTTTAAATTTCCTCGACTTCAATCATTTTGAAAGGAAGGTTGATGATCGCTTGGTAATCTTCACCTGCTTCCTCCATGTCCTCATCATCTTCTTCAAAGTACCAGTTAACCTTTACTTCGGTGTTGTTACCGTTAAGGTTTTCAAGAAGTTTGAACAAATCTAGAATACATTTAGAAGAAGAAGTGTTGAAGTATTCTAATTTCACCTCAAAAGTCGTTACTGATTGTGGTGAATTACCATAAGATTCTACCCACTCGTTAAGTGGCTTATAGAATTCAACAGAGTTCTCAGGGATTGATCTTCCCTTTACTTCCAAAACACCAGAAGCTTCATCGAAGTTTACTGTTGGTGTTTTCGGAGACCCTTCCATATTAAGATTTCCCATAATTAATTTAGTTAATTTTTACGTTTAAACAAAAGAAGTCATATTTCTTATCAACTGGTAAAAAACTATATTCTAGTTTGTTTCCAGATTTTCTTGCAATGTCTATCATACCTAATCCTGCAGTACCTTTGTCCGACAACTCTCCATTATTCAAAACTGATTTGTACAAAGAACGTAATTCATCTTTGTTCAAGGCGTTAATGTCGTCAAGTTTACCTTTAAGGCCGTTTGAGTTTTCTTTGAGAATGTAATTTCCAGTCTTTACTTCGTAATGATTTTCATTTTTGGAAATCATTAAAAGTGCCGATTTTGAAAATAACAAATTTATACCTTCTTCATCTTCACTTATGTTTTCATTGTGATGGTACAGGTTTTGAAGGCACTCTACGAGTACATTATATACTTTTTTCTTCGTCTTATTAGATTTCTCAACGTGATTCAATTTGGACTCCATGATTTGGAGTACTGAGGATAACAAGTCAGGAGTTACAACACCCTTGAAGGAGAGCATTGTATTGTCTCGCTCCATGGTTTTATATAATTCATATATGTTATCCAAGGCCATCCTGTAGTATCCGGATTGAGTAAATAATAGACAAATATATCAAAATGTTCGATAAACACAACTTTTACAACAATCTTTGAATTTGCCCAATGGGTCTACTTAAGAAAAATGTATATGCAACGAAATTGCAAGTAGTTTATTATTCTTACTTTTGTAAAAACATTAATTGATGAGTGAAACGCAAAAACCGGAGTGGTTTGCCGAGTGGTTTGATACAGATTATTATCACATTTTGTATAAACATCGTGATTTTAAAGAGGCGGAAAGGTTCATTTCCAATCTTATCGATCATCTGGATATCGACGAAGCAGCAAAATGTCTCGATCTAGCGTGTGGTAAGGGTAGGCACTCTGTTTTCCTTAATAAAAAAGGATTAAATGTTACAGGTTTAGACCTCTCGCAAAATAGTATAGAGGCCGCTAAGAAGTTTGAAAATGAACGATTAAGGTTTGGTGTTCATGACATGCGTACTGTTTATAAGGAGGGAGCCTATGATGTGGTGTTTAACTTATTCACAAGTTTCGGTTACTTTGACAGTAATGATGAGAATATTAAGGTATTGCGATCCATTTATTCTATGTTGAAAGAGGACGGTCTGTTGGTTGTTGACTTCATGAATGTACATAAAACAATAAACAACCTGGTTGCTAAAGAAGATAAAGTAGTGGATTCTATCAATTTTAATATCACTAGGCATTATGATGGGAGCCATATTTTTAAAAAAATTCGTTTTAAAGATAAAGGCCGTGAATTTTATTTTCAGGAGCGAGTTCAAGCAATTACAGAGCAACAATTCTTGGAAATGTTTGAGACTGCAGGTTTTGAAGTTTTAGAGAGTTTTGGGAACTTTTCATTAGATCCTTTTAATTCAGATTTATCTGACCGTCTCATCTTTATTTGTACGAAAAAATGAATGAATTTTTTGGAATAATGATCCTTATAGGGTCTGTCTTTTTTGGGGGAATACTTGTGGTTCTATTGCAAAAAGTCGATAGGGGTCAGATGATAAAACTTCTATTGTCTTTGAGCGGTGGTTTTCTGCTTGCAATAGCTTTTGTCCATTTTATTCCTGAAATATATGTTCACAATGGTCAAGAGGTTGGTTACTATATTTTGTTAGGATTTCTAATACAGTTGTTTCTAGAGTATTTCTCAGGTGGTATAGAGCATGGTCATATGCATATTAAGAGTAAGCCTGGAGCCATACCTTGGACGCTTTTTATAGCACTTAGCGTTCATTCGTTCATAGAAGGGATACCGTTGGAAGGGCAATTTCATAATGATATTGCAGAAATTGCTAATAACTCACTTACTCATAGTCACTCAGGACATTCTCATAGTACTGCTCTTCAGGGTGTTAACGGTTTGTTGTTAGGTATTGTGTTGCATAAAATTCCTGTGGCAATTGCATTGATGACAATGTTGTTGGCAAGTGGGTTCAAAAAGAGCAAGGCGTGGTTCTTGTTAGGGACGTTCTCTTTGATGGCACCTTTAGGAGTGCTTTTCGGTCATTTTGGTCTGTCGAGATTTTCATTAAGTATAGAACTTATATTAGCTGTTGTGGTCGGAATGTTTTTACACATATCAACAACCATCATTTTTGAAGCAGCAGAAAATCATAAATTCAACTTGGCTAAATTAGTTAGTTTACTAATTGGGGTTGCTATGGCATTATTTATTATGTAGCAAACTAAGGCAAAGTTTAGCTCTAATAATACGTTTACACGCTTTATCGACTTTTTCTTTAAACGATTCGTCCGAAGAATATTTTTCCAATAATTTCTCATGAGCATCAAATGCATTCAATGGCATAAGGATAATGTCGCATCCTGCTTGAACAGCTAGAATATCAGCTCCTTTTATTGACGATACTCCACCCATGTTCATCGCATCAGTTACTACAAGTCCTTCAAAACCAAGACTATCTCGAAGCAGGCCTGAGACTATCTTTTCTGATGTTGAGGCTGGCATGTCATCAGTGTTGTAATTATTATTGTTCTTAACCGCAATGTGAGCAATCATTATGCTAATCACTCCATTTTCTATAAGTGGGATGTAGTTTTTCACCTCTCTGAACTCACCGTCAATATAAACTAGCTTTTTATGTGTGTCTCCCTGTACGTAGCCATGTCCAGGAAAATGTTTAGCTGTCGCAATGATATTTTGTTCTTGAGTTGCGCCAATGAATGCTTGAGACCACGGTATTACACTGTCAGGAACGTGGCCAAAACTTCTCCATCCGACAGTCTTGTTTGGAGACATGTCTACTACTGGGGCAAAGTTATAGTTAATACCGATCTTGTTCAAATCATTAGCAATGGTTTGAGCAGTTTCGATTACTCCTTGCTTCGTTTGAATCTTATTTGCTTTTGTAACCGTTTTTGAGTTTTTGATCTTGCGATTTACTAGACTAGGTTCAGCATCTGCACTATATAAAAAAGGCATTGCTTCTAATGAGTCGTTCCAATTGTTATATTTTTTTGTCCATTCAGTAAATTGGTCAAAAGTTCCGTTCAAGAGAAGTATTCCGCCTATTTTACGAGTCTTCACAAGTGAGTCTATTATTGATTCGGATTGACCATAATCTCCAATAGCAGGCATGATTAGTTGGGCAACACGATCAGAAGGCGAAAGTGAAGAGAACGTTTTTTCGATAGAAGATTCTAGTGAAATATTCTCACTGTAAAAATCGGTAATACTAAAATCTGTTTCAATTGAAATTTTTTTCTTGTCGGATTCGGAGGCTTGAACATTCTCTTCGGATACTTGGCCATTGGTGCATTGCAATGATCCAAACAGAATAGTAATTATGTATAGCGAACGTATGCTCTTATTCATTTTGTTTAATATTTAAATTCGATATTGATATCTATTTTTGGGTCGACACTTTTCGCAACAGGACAGTTCTTGGCCGCAGATTCAATGCGTTTTTTTGTTTTCTCGTCCCAGTCGTTTTTTGAGCAGTCTAAAATTAGCTTTAATCCACCAATTCTTCGCGGTTGATTCTTCATCGTTTTTTCTACCTCTCCAGAACAGTTTTCAAATTTAATACCATGCTGATCGCAGTAGATGCCTATGATCGTGATCATGCAATTTAAATACGCTGTAGCAACAAGGTCTGTTGGTGAAAAATGTGAGCCTTTGCCGTTGTTGTCAACAGGGGCATCAGTTCTGAATTGGTCGCCTGAGTGTAAGTGCTCAGACTTTATCCTTAAATCTCCTAGATAGGAGGATGTGATTTTTGTCATAATCGTTGATTATTCTGTATCTTTGTTCTGCACATAATGTATAAGAATCAAAATTACGTTTTTCGTTTGATATTTGGGAGACCTTTGTATATTATTCAAACCTTTCTATTGAACACGACGTTTTGTTAATTGTAATAGTATAAAGTTCTCGTTTTATGGCAGAAGTTATAGAAGAAAGAAGAAAAATAAGTAAACCAAAATGGCTTAGGGTTAAATTGCCTACGGGTGAAGAATACCGGAAGGTTAGAAAATTGGTTGATGAGCATAAGCTGCATACCATTTGCGAGAGCGGTAGCTGCCCCAACATGGGAGAGTGTTGGGGCGAAGGTACTGCCACTTTCATGATTCTGGGTAATATATGTACTCGTTCATGTGGGTTTTGTGCTGTTCAAACCGGAAGACCAGATGAGGTTGATGAGTTTGAGCCAGGTAGAGTTGCTCAATCGGTTAAATTAATGGGGGTGAAACATGCCGTAATCACTTCTGTGGATAGGGATGATTTGAAAGATGGTGGAGCTAACATTTGGGCGCAAACCGTTAGAGCAATACGAAAGCAGTCTCCTGGAACAACGTTAGAAACGCTTATTCCTGATTTTGCAGGTAAATGGGAGAACCTGGACATTGTTACTGAAGTTGCACCTGAAATAGTTTCTCATAATCTCGAGACGGTTCGTCGTTTAACAAAAGAAGTTCGTATTCAAGCCAAGTATGACCGAAGTTTAGAAGCTTTGTTTCGCATAAAAAAGGCAGGTATGAGAACTAAATCAGGTATAATGTTAGGACTTGGAGAGTCTCATGAGGAAGTTTTGGAAACGTTACAAGATTTGCGCTCTGTGGGTACGGATATCGTAACTCTAGGTCAATATCTTCAGCCAACTCCAAAGCATTTACCGGTGGCGGAGTTTATTACACCTGAGAGGTTTGACGAGTATCGAGTGAGAGGGTTGGAAATGGGCTTCAAATATGTCGAGTCAGGTCCACTGGTGCGTTCTTCGTATCACGCTGAACGTCATATTTTTGATATGAATCTAGAAAAAGAGGTAGGATAGACCTGTTAACTTAAATAAGGAAGTAATAAATAATAGGTTAATATTAAGTCAATTTGGTAATAATTTTACAGAATAGTGAATTGCATTTAACAGAATTTAAGATTTTAAAAATAATTGATTAAATTGGCGGTTCAATTTTGTTGAAAACCGTATGATATACAAAGAATATGAAGCGAAATAATTTATTAATTGGAGGGTTTGGAGCAGCAGCGATTGTTGCCTCATTACTACTAACAAGTACTTTGGGTAACGAAACAGTTGCAAAGTATACGAAGAATCGAGAAAGCCTCAGTACTGAACAGAATATTGAGGATTTGCAGAAGTGGTTGAACGCAACAATGACAGATGTTGAGACAGGTGAAGTGATCACGAAGACACGTCTCAAAGAGGTCATGGATAATTACAAGAAAAACCAAGTCAAATCGATTGCAGTTAACTGGAAAGAGTTAGGTCCAGATAATATCGGAGGTAGAACAAGGGCTATTTTGGTTGATCATACAAGTGAAAATATTGTATGGTCTGGCGGTGTTTCAGGTGGTTTGTACAAGTCTACAAACGGCGCTGATGGCTGGAGTCGAGTAGATAATTTTCCAGGAAACCAGTTTATATCATCAATAGCTCAAGATGCCGGAGGAAATGTTTATGTAGCAACAGGTTCTTTAGATGAATCATGGTCAGGGAATGGACTTTTTGTATCACCTGATGGCGGTGATTCATGGCAATTGGTTCCAGGTACAGAAACTGAATCAAGAATAAATAGGGTAGCTGCAACTCAGTATAATTCAACGGTATACTTTACTACTCAGTCTGGTCTTCAGCAATATACTTTTGGAGGAGTTGTTGAAAATGTGGCTTCATACGGTGGCTCAGGTTCAAAAACATTAGCTTATTCAAATGATGGTCAAGTCCTAGTTGTTGCGGCTAACAACAATCGTACATGGGTTTCAACTGATTGGGGGCAGACATTTTCTGATGAATCAGGGAATGATGTAGGGGAAATTAGCCCAAGCGGCTTTTCGCGCATCGAATATGCAGTTTCATCTCCAAAATCAGACGGAACGTATTCAATCTATGCAGCAACGACTTCAGCAAATAACCAAGGGCAATGGATATCTTTGGATAACGGTTCTACTTGGTATGAACATACTCCTGCAACACAAGCAGATATTACCAATGGAGTTATTGACTACAGAAATCAAGGTACGTACAACTCATGTGTTACTTTTGATCCAGACGATGCCGAAAGAGTAATAATTGGTGGTATAGACCTTCATGAATGGAAGCAAACGATTAGTAATCCTCCAGCTGGTGGGTGGAATAAAATATCTTTATGGTTTGTTAGTCCCACTAGTGATTTGTATGCACATGCTGATCAGCATGCATTAACTTGGGATAGTAATGGGAAACTATACATTGGAAATGATGGAGGTATTGGCGTTTCTATAGATAAAGCAGAAACTTTTTATCCAGCGAATAGAGGATACAATATTACTCAGTTTTACCATGTAGCTTATGATCGAAATGGAGCTGTGATAGGAGGTACTCAAGATAATGGTACGCTGTACAATGATTTCAGTAACAGTACATATCAAGAGTTTAAGCAAGTATCAGGAGGAGATGGTTTTTCTTCTGAGGTTTCCTTTTTTAATCCAGATGTGTTCTTTACGAGTAGTCAATACAATAATATTTTTAGAACAGCCGATGGAGGTGATAACATGAATCTATTTGCACCTGCTTTACCGGGTTATCCTGCTGTGGGAGAAGCTGGTGGTCCTTACCCTTTCCACACGGATTTTAATTTTGTTGAGTTTTTCGATGAAAACTCTGAAGATTCTGTGTTTTTTGTACCGAGAGCTGAATATAGTGTAGGTGATACAGTGATGGTTCCGAGTTTTGCAACGGGCGACACTATTCTATATCAAACTCCAGAGGCCATTGCCTTTGATGATACTCTATTATATAATCCACTCTTAACTCAGACTGAATATGAAGTTGAGGATCAGCTTACAGGAGATATTTATGATTTAGGATTCAATGATTTCACTCCTTTCCCTTCAGCTTCAGGGAGTTATCCTCCGGTTGTAGGTGATACACTGGAGGTGTTTGTTCCAAACGGGCCAGATACGATTGTAGTTGCTGCTTCAACGCCTTATGATTTTCATTTTGGAACTAATGCTGTTGCTCAAGATACGCTTGTAATGGGAAGAGATACAGTTAGACTTGGTGTTGCTTGGGATACATTGTTAGTTCAAGATCCTTATCAGTCGTGGTTTGTTTTCTTTACAACGAATAACGGAGGTGAGTTATGGGCAACTAGAGATGCAGCAAGATTATCAGTAAGTCCTAAGTGGGTGCGTGTTGTTCAAGGTATTGGGACAGCGCCAAACGGTTCGAACTCTGCTCCTAGGTTGGACTTTGCATGGTCCGAGGATCTGAATCATTTATTTGTGACCACGGGTAATGGAATATACCGAGTAGATAGTTTAGGTTCAGTTTATTCAACAGATCCCGATTTTGAATTGAAAACAGATATTGATGACGGTCAAACTGTCGCTTCGCAGCAGCAAATAGCTTCTGGAAGTTTTGAAGCCATTGGAATAAACCCTAATAATGATGACGATTTAGTAGCTGTTCAAGGTTTCAATGGGAATGTGTCACGTTCGTCTAATGCAACCGCTGCTAGTCCTTCATTCACAAATGTCGGTTCTCAAGGTGGACTTGCTTTTTACGATGTAATTATTGATAGAGATGATAGCGATGTGTTGTTTGCTGCAACTTTCAACGGAGTTTCATTGTCCGAGGATGGAGGAGCGACATGGGTTGATGTGACTGATCCTTCTGCAGAAGGTACACCGGCATTCGAAATTGCTCAATCATACAGAACATTTGAGGAAGGTAATCGAAGACCAGGTGAAGTTTATTTAGCTTCTTATGGTCGTGGAATGTGGTCAACCGACGCTGTGCTAAATGTAGAGACTAACGATCCAATCGCAGAAGGGAATAAAGAGGAAGCCATTTCATTAGAGGTATATCCAAACCCTTCTCGTTATAATTCTACACTGATTGTCGACTTGAATGAAAACAATAACTTAGAAATTCAATTCTTCAATATTTCAGGTAGACTTGTTAAACGTATCGAGAAAACTAATGCTCACATAGGAAGAAATGAAGTCGTATTTAGTGCGGAAGATCTTCCACAGGGTACTTATTTAATTCGTGTGAAGAGTGGAACTCAATTCCAAACAACTAAGTTTATGAAGATGTAGTTTAGTTGTTATAATCAATACCGTTCAAAAGGTCGACGATAGTCGGCCTTTTTTTTTGTTAGACCATTTTTTTAGGATAGTTTTTTTGTCAGGGTATACTTTTGATTTGCTTAGATAATATCGATATTCAGGTTTAATATTATTGCTTTCTGCTTTAAATTCGACGATGTTTCTGAGTTATTGTGCGTCAAACATTATGGTCATACCAAAGCGTAAATTTAAGTGACAAAAAGTATTGGATAAAAAAAATGCAGACTAAGTAGTCTGCATTCCAAATTACTAGGTAGATATTCGTTTAGATAGTCATTATATCTTTCTCTTTTAGTTCGAGCTGTCCATCAACACGAGCGACATAATCGTTTGTGATCTGTTGAATGTCTTCTTCTGCATTTTTAGCAAGATCTTCAGAAAGGCCTTCGCTTTTCAACTCTTTAACATAGTCCATGGCGTCTTTTCGATTATTTCGCACGCTTACTTTAGCTAGTTCTCCTTCGGCTTTTGCTCTTTTTACAAGCTCTCTTCTACGTTCTTCAGTTAACGGAGGTACGTTTATGATAAGCATTTCTCCATTATCCTGTGGAGCTAATCCCAAACTGGCATTTATAATTCCTTTTTGGCATTCAGAAAGCAACCCTTTCTCCCAAGGCTGAACAGTTAATGTTCTTGCATCTAGTGTTCCGATGTTGGCAACTTGAGTTAATGGAGTTTGAGTGCCGTAGTAATCAACAGTGACACTTTGCAACATATCTGGAGTAGCTTTTCCTACTCTTATTTTTCGGAGTTCACTATCTAAGTGCTCCATACTTTTCTCATTGGCACTTTTAAACTCTTGTTTAGCCAAATTTACTTCCTCGCTCATGCTATTTAAATTTATAAAAAACTAAATTATAAAATTCTATTCTGTGTATTAAATATATATTGTTTTAATCGACAACGGTTCCTACTTGTTCGCCTTGAATTAACTTCTTCAAATTCCCTTCAATATTCATATTGAAGACAATTATGGGTAGATTATTTTCTTTACAAAGCGTAAAGGCAGTCATATCCATGACATTTAAACCATTTGAGTAAACATCATCGAACGAAATATTGTCATATTTCTCTGCATTTGGATCTTTTTCTGGATCTTGAGTGTAGATACCATCAACACGAGTACCTTTAAGTATAACGTCTGCATTGATCTCAATAGCTCTCAGAGATGCAGCAGAGTCAGTTGTGAAAAATGGATTACCTGTTCCAGCACCGAATATTACGACCCTTCCTTTTTCAAGATGACGAACTGCCCTTCTTCTAATGTAAGGCTCAGCAATCTCTTTCATTTCTATAGCAGAAAGTAATCTTGAATCAATACCTGCAGTTTCTAGAGATGATTGTAGGGCCATTGCATTGATCATTGTGGCCAACATTCCCATATAGTCCCCATGTGTTCTATCCATCCCACCTTGTTCGGCTTGAACTCCACGAAAAATGTTGCCACCTCCAATAACAATTGCAATCTCAACTCCTAATCCTGTTATTTCTTTAATTTGTTCCGCGTATCTAGCTAATCTTGTATTATCTATACCAAATTGTTTGTCTCCCATAAGGGCTTCACCGCTTAGTTTTAACAGAACTCTTTTATATTTCATCTTATATTGTTATTGGGTCTAATTGAACACGAAAAATAAGACAAAAAAAAGAGAGAAACAATGTTCTCTCTTTTTTCAGTCAAATATTTATTAGCTTAACGAGAAGCGCTTGAACGCTGTAACAGTTAAACCTGATTCAGTATCGTTTAAGAACTGACTCACATCTTTCTTGTTATCACGTACAAAAGCCTGACTCATAAGAGTATTCTCTTTAAAGAATTTATTCAATCTACCATGAGCGATTTTCTCAGCGAGTTCTGCAGGTTTACCTTCTTCGATAGCCTGTTCTTTACCAACTTCTAGTTCTCGATCTATAGTTTCTTGATTAACACCGTCTTTGTTTAGAGCTACTGGGTTCATCGCTGCAACTTGCATAGCGACTTGTTTCCCTGCTTCTTCAACTTCATTACCTGATTTATTCAAACCAACTAGGGCTGCTAATTGATTTCCAGGGTGATTGTAAGCAACAACAGAGTCAGAAATGATTTTTGCAAAATTAGAGAGATCTAATTTTTCACCGATAACACCGATTTGCTCAGTGATCTTTTCCTCAACTGTTAGTTTGTCGTTGTAATTTAGTCCCATCAACTCCTCAGCTGAATCGACATCATTTTTAATACCAACCTCTAATAATGATTGAACGAAGTTACGGAAATCTTCATTTTTTGCTACGAAATCTGTTTCACAGTTCAATTGC
>CBFHXS010000047.1:0-19072 GCA_965659845.1 Brumimicrobium sp. | reverse complement strand
TGAGTTGTAACCCACCTTTTAAATAGTTTTCCGTCAACATCTTTTTTGTCTCTAGTTTGAACTTTAAGGTAAGAATAATCATCACCTTTTCCACGTTCGTATGAAAGCCCACTAACCGCGTCGAAACTTAACTTAAAAGTGAATGTATTTTCAACTTCCAAATCCTTTCCTAATTCTAGAACTCTGTACGTTTTTAATTCATCTTTTCGGCAAGTAACATTAGAAATAAAAGTAGCCTCACCGTTTTCACCCTTAAATTGGTATACTCCGGAGAAAAAGGACTTTCCTCTTCTTCCAAATCCAGAACAATCTCCAGAAACTCCAACTTCAAATAGGTCTCCTATTAGACGACCTTTGTTATTAATGTTTATACCGTAATATTTTTCTGGTTTATCACTTTTGATTTCCTTACAAATAACTGTCGGTTTACCATCAATAAATCGCAGGCTCAAGTATTCATAACCTCTACTTTTTAATTCTTTCGATCCCTCCAAAGGAACTTCAGCATGTATTTTACCTGTATTTGCATTGAATACTTTCAAATACGATTTTGTAAGAGAGGTAATAACGATATAAGTGCTCTTTATACTTAAAGTGTAGATGAACCCATCTTCGTCAATCCCAACAAATTTAGAACCTTTTGTTTTACCCTTGGTAGGTTCTAGTTCAGAAATACTATAAGAGCTTTGAGAAAAAGAAAAATGGATAATACTAAGAATGGATACCAAAAAGAAAAATTTCATAGCGTTAGGATTTTATTTTGGGTAAAAATAGTGAAAATTGGTTATTGTTTTCGTAATCTTGATTTTCAGAGTTTCAATTAAAAATGACTTTGTAGAATGAAAATCTTATTACTTTCTGATACACATGATGTTGTAGATTATAGAATTGAAAAATACACAGAAGATGTTGATGAAATATGGCATGCGGGAGATATAGGTGATTTTAAAGTTATCCGAACTTTAGAGTGTTGGGCACCAGTAAAAGCAGTTTTTGGTAATATTGATCATGGTCCTGTTAAACAGGAATTAAACGAGCATGAATGGTTCGAACGTGAAGGGGTAAGAGTTTTAATGACTCATATAGCGGGTAAACCGGGTAAATACTCAAAACCTTTACTTGAAGAGTTGGCTAAGAAAGCTGCTCCTGATATTATAGTATGTGGTCATTCGCATATACTTATGGTTAAGCCTGATAAGCGGTTTCAATGCTTGTGGCTAAATCCAGGAGCATGTGGTGATCATGGATTTCATAAGACAAAAACAATGCTTCGGTTTGATCTTGTCAATGCTAAAATTCAGAATATGGAAGTCATTGAATTTGATAGGAAACGAAAGTTGGATTAAATAAATTCAGTCAATTTAACAATTTTTTATATTTACCACCGTTGAATCATTATCTATGAAATTTGCAGTAGCTGTCGGTATCTTTTTTATCATTTTTACATCACTCAGTCAAACAGGTGGTATGAAAGTTTTTCCTTTTTTGGAAATGACCTATAATGCTAGATCTGCAGCCTTAGGAAGGAAGTTAATTACTACATACGATGATGATGTGAATATGGGAGTGTTTAACCCGGCTTCTTTCAATGAGCGCATGCACAACTCAATTGGTTTTAATCAAGCTTTACATGCTGGAGGTATAAACCATGGGATGATTTCTTATGGCAGACATTTCAAACGTAAAGGAACAGGTGCTGCTCACTTAAGATATGTTGCTTACGGACAAATGGATCGAACAGATGAGACAGGTCAAACGATAGGCACTTTTTCAGCTGGAGATTTTGTCTTGGGTGGGAGTTTTGCGCGACGACTTAATCCACGCATTTCTATAGGTGCCACATTTAATATTATTTGGTCTCAATTGGAATCCTATAGCTCTTTAGGGCTAGGATTAGACTTAGGAGGTATTTACATTTCTAAGAATGAAAGAACGACAGTTTCAGCGGTAATAAGAAATGCAGGTGTGCAGTTGAAAACATATACAGAAGACAATAGAACCGCTTTGCCTACACAAGCAATGATGGGTATTTCACATAAGTTGGAACATGCTCCTTTCAGAGTTTCTATTGTTGCTCATCATTTAAACCAATGGGACCTAACATACAATGATCCAACATTAGAACCAACAATAGATCCATTAACGGGGGAGGAGGTCCCTGTGCCAGTAGCTGGATTTGGAGAGAAGTTAGCCAGGCATTTTCTATTTCAGGTTGAAGTGTTGGCTGGCGAGACATTAAGAATTAGAGGAGCATTCGATTATCACCAAAGAAGACAAATGTTAGTGCAAAATCGCCCAGGAATGGGGGGCTTTTCATTCGGCGCTGGTCTTAATTTTAAACGATTCACAGTAGATTACGGACTCTATATTTTTTCAAGCGCTGGATTTAATAATATACTTACGCTACGTACCGATTTCGACAAGTGGAAAAAGTGATCTATTCTTGGATGTGTTTATGTCTAAGTATATCCTCTAATTTTAAAATATTATTACTTTTGCTAGTAGATAGTAAACTATAATAAATATGTCCAATAAATATCAAGATCGAATTGACGCATTCATGGAGGGCATGAAGGCAAAAGGTGCACACGAAGAAGAGTTTCTACAGGCAGTAGAAGAGGTTGCTGAAACAGTAATACCTTTTATCGCTGAGAACCCAAAATATGATGAACATAATATTTTGGAAAGGATCGTTGAGCCTGAGAGAACAATCATTTTCCGTGTACCATGGATGGATGATAATGGTAAATCACAAGTTAACCGTGGTTATCGTGTTGAATTTAATTCGGCGATAGGACCGTACAAAGGTGGACTTCGTTTTCACCCTTCAGTAAACCTTTCAATTTTAAAGTTCTTAGGATTTGAGCAAATCTTTAAAAACTCTTTAACAACTCTTCCAATGGGAGGTGGTAAAGGAGGTTCTGATTTTGATCCTAAAGGGAAGTCAGATAATGAAGTGATGCGTTTCTGTCAGTCATTTATGACTGAACTTTCAAGACATATTGGTCCTGACACAGATGTACCTGCTGGAGACATCGGAGTAGGTGGTAGAGAGATTGGTTATATGTTTGGACAGTACAAGCGTATTCGTAATGAGTTTACAGGAGTATTGACTGGTAAAGGTCAAAACTGGGGTGGATCTTTGATTCGTCCTGAAGCAACTGGTTATGGTGCGATCTACTTTATTCAGAACATGCTGGAAAGAGTTGGTGATAATTTAAGAGGAAAATCTGTTATCATTTCAGGTTCTGGTAACGTTTCACAATATGCGATTGAAAAAGTGCTTCAATTAGGAGGTAAGGTTTTATCTGTTTCAGATTCATCTGGATATGTATTTGCTCCTGAAGGAATTCACTCTGAGCACCTTGATTATATTAAGGAGTTGAAAAATGTGAAGAGAGGAAGAATATCTGAGTTAGCTGATGCTTATCCAGATATGCAGTTCTTTGAAGGTGAACGTTCTTGGAATGTACCTACGAGTGCAGATATCGCAGTTCCTTGTGCAACTCAGAATGAGTTGAATGGAGAGGATGCGAAAAAATTAGTTGAAAAAGGTGTTAAGATTGTTGGAGAAGGGGCGAATATGCCTAGTACTCCTGAAGCAATAGAAGTATTTGAGGAGCACAAAGTTTTGTTCGCACCTGGTAAGGCTGCTAACGCTGGAGGTGTTGCAACTTCTGGACTTGAAATGTCTCAGAACTCATTACGTCTTAGTTGGTCTAGAGAAGAAGTTGATGAGCGTCTTAAAACGATCATGGCTGACATTCACCAGCAATGTGTAAAGTACGGTAGAGATGAGCACGGTCATGTTGACTATGTAAAAGGAGCTAACCTAGCAGGATTTGTGAAGGTTGCTGATTCAATGATTGATCAAGGAGTAGTTTAGAGTAACTCCTATAGAAATAATTGAAGAAGGCGTCCATAAAGGGCGCCTTTTTTATTTCCAATGAGGTTCAATTGTATAACTGAATAGTACGCGTAAGAATAACTTGATAGCTGATTGCTCATCAATGTCTAGAATCATAAATTCGGGAGAAAGAGGTCTACGTTCAGGAGACCAATGAAAATGTTCGGTGCGCTCTTCACTCTTCTTTATCTGATTCATTGGGTAAAGTATACCATCCGGTTCACTTCTATATGTGGCTCCGGATAAATCACCTTTTTCAAAGTATAGGCTTATATCAGATGAATAAAGTCTATTCATACCTTTTCGTTCAACAATTATAGCTGTATCAGATTCAGACTCATCCTCAAGGAAATAGAGCGTTTTTGCATTTTTCTCTATGTCCACTCGTTTAATTTTTGTGCTATCAAAATTAACAGTCATAGATGTACCTGAAACCTGGTTGTAATAGTCTGTTTCAACTACTCGTGTAACTACTATACTGCTTTTTCGAAGAAATGCCTTATCGATTTGACCATCTAATTCATAAACGCTTATCGTGTCACCGGAAAGTTGAGCTTGTTTTGCCCAAAGAATAGGTTCTGAAAACATGTTTATTATTCCTTCTGTTTTTTGGTAGGTTAAAGAATCACAGATCCCTTGCATATCTCCTCGAAAAATGGAAACCTCATGATAGGCTTTAATGAGCTTGGCTTCATTGAGAGAATCTAGAACATTGTATAATGTGTCAGCGTGTATGCATAAGGTATCTTCTTCATTGTACTTTTCAGCCAGGGCATGACCTGTGATAAAAGCAAAATGTTTCTTTTGGTCGCTCTTAGCAAAATCACCTTTAAAAGTAAGCTTGTTAAGCGTGTCCTTAATCCGAATGTTTCGCTCTGCTATGTATACGCTATCTTCAGAGGAATAAAATAAACTATCGGCAGCAATATAAATATCTTTTCGATCAATATAAGCGTTTTGAGATAGAACGCCCTCATCCTTGTTTAGATTGTACCAACCTTTTTCACTGTACATTTTTCCTCCATCTCCATCAATATGGGTAGGTCCAAAGAAGTAGGCTTTTTTGCTCAAACCATTAAATTGGAGCGTATCTGTAGTAATCTTGTAGTTATCACTGCTGTAAGCAACATTTTTTCGGAAGTTAAACTGCTCTTTCCTAGGATAGAAGTAGCCTATTTTACTCGTTAGTTTATCTGGAGATGTAATGCTGGTAATAATTCCGCCATTTCGATAAACCCCCATATCTTTGTCAATATCGTAGTCCAGAGAGTCTGTGGTGAGTTTGAATTCATTATCTCGAACCCGCACATTCCCCCATAGTTTGGCATAACTTTCTGAAAAATCATAGAATAATGAATCACAAAACATATTCAAGGTGTCTCTCTTATTGAGATGAACATGGCTATAAGCTCGAACCTGTTCTTTAACTATGTTGTAATATGCTGAGTCACAATATAGTTTAGCTCCGTCTTTCTCAAAGATTACATTTCCAGTGATCACATAATTTCCAGACTTACCGTCTAGACGAATATTATCTGACCCTTCAAGAAGCTCAATAACTTCTTGCTGAGCTACAGAAAAATTCGGTAACAAAAAAAATGCGCTTCCTGTCAAAAGCGCAATAAGAACTATATGTGGTAATACTTTCAATTACTTTTTATTGTTCAATGTTTGCGTTCGGTCAGGACCGACAGAAACCGTGGTAATTGGAACTTCAAGATGTTTTTCCAAATATGCCACATAGTCAATCAACTCCTGAGGTGCATCATTCATTGACGTTAAGCCTGTAATGTCTTTATTCCATCCTTTAATTGATTCTAGAACAGGCTCAATGTCAGTATCTGTGATATCAAACGGTAAATAATCAACTTTCTTGCCATCGATGATATAATGTGTACAAACTTTTATCGTTTCGAACGTATCAAGCACATCAGACTTCATCATAGACAGCTCAGAAGCACCGTTAATCATTATTGCATATTTAAGTGCAGGAAGATCTATCCATCCGCATCTTCTTGGTCGTCCAGTAGTGGCTCCAAATTCGGCTCCAGCCTTTCTTATCGCTTCACCTTCTTCATTCTCCAATTCAGTAGGGAAGGGTCCAGATCCTACTCTGGTACAATAAGCCTTAAAGATTCCAATAACATCACCAATTCTAGTAGGAGCAACTCCAAGTCCTGTGCATGTCCCGGCAGTCACTGTATTCGATGAAGTTACAAAAGGATAACTACCAAAATCAATATCTAACAACGTACCTTGAGCACCTTCTGCAAGAACAGTCTTTCCTTCTTTGAGTGCACTATTGATGTATTGTTCGCTATCGATTGTGGTTAACGATTTCAGTAATTCGATTCCTTGAAAGAAAGCAGTTTCCAAAGATTTAAGGTCGTATTCAAACCCATCGTGGTGATCTAGTATCCCAACGTGTTTTGCAACAAGGTTTTCATACTTTTCTTGAAATTTAGGTGAGAAAATATCTCCAACTCGAAGTCCATTTCTTCCTGTTTTATCCATATAAGTTGGACCGATTCCTTTAAGCGTTGAACCAATCTTCTCTTTTCCTTTGGCTTTTTCTGATGCTGCATCCAATAAACGATGCGTAGGAAGAATTAGGTGTGCTTTCTTGGATATCAAAAGAATATCTTTAATCGCTAAGTTGAATTTATCCAGGTTGTCAATCTCTTGTTTGAAAATCACAGGGTCAATTACGACTCCGTTTCCGATCACATTCATCGTTCCTTCACGGAAAATACCAGATGGAATCGTATGCAAAACATGTTTAATACCATCAAATTCTAATGTATGTCCTGCATTTGGACCACCTTGGAATCGTGCGATTATGTCATATTTTGGGGTAAGAACATCAACGATCTTTCCTTTTCCTTCATCTCCCCATTGTAACCCTAATAGTACGTCTACTTTATTCATGCTTTGTTCGCAGTTAAATGTTGTATAGCTTGTTCTTCGCTTGATTCGATGCGAAAAACAGTATTTAATTTAGATATTTCTAATAGCTTATTTACCGAATTGGAGGGGTTTAATATCACCGACTCTCCTCCTTTATTTCTAATTTTTGTGAATGACCTTAACATGCTGTTCAATCCACTACTATTCATGTGTTCTACTTCTGTAATGTCTAAAATGAACTTCCGTTGACCTACTTCTAGGTCTTCTTCCACTTTTTCGACCAAATGGTGTGCTGTTTCACTCGTCATAAGTTGTTCACTCAACGAATAGATTTGAACACCTGAAGGGTGCTTTTTCGAATTAAATGTATTACTCACGATTTTTTATCTTCAGGTTTTTCAGACTTATCATTTCGAACACCATAAAAATATAGAGAGTGGTGGTGGATCTTTACTCCAAAAACTTCTTCAATAGTACTTTTTATATTCTGTATTCGTGGATCGCAAAATTCAATCAACTCTCCAGTATCGGTACAAATCATATGATCATGTTGCTTAAAGCCGTGAGACTTTTCAAATTGAGCAATGTTCTTTCCGAATTGATGTTTTCGAACTAGGTTACAGGCAAGCAATAAGTCTATTGTATTGTACAACGTAGCTCTTGAAACACGATAATTCTTATTTTTCATTTTGATGTACAACGACTCAATGTCAAAATGACCCTCATAGTTATAGATCTCCTCTAGAATGGCGAAACGCTCCGGCGTCTTTCTATGACCATTTTTTTCGAGGTAGGCTGAAAAAATGTCTTTTACTGTTTCTTGTACGTTTTCCATGCACCTTAGTTAAAAGACAAAAATAATGAATTTGTATTATTGGTTAGGTTTATATTAAATTTTTGTAGAGAAGTTATACACAACAATAGTGGATAATCAACGGCCGAGAGCAGGCGCCTATTTTCTGTTTATTTATATGAATATGAAAACTGTATCTATGCCGAGGTTAACGTGAATTCAATAACTTCTGGTGACATACCAACGCGGCCAGGAAATCCTAAGAAACCGAACCCTTTGCTAACAAAAAGGTATTGATCTTTTTCTCTGTACAATCCCATCCATCGTTTATATCTGTACTGAACAGGACTCCATTCCCAACCTGGTATTTCAACTCCAAACTGAGCGCCATGGGTGTGTCCACTTACGGTTAAAGCAAAAGGATGATCGTAGTCTCTTGCTTCATATTCCCAGTGATCTGGATCGTGTGAAAGCAAAATTGAGAATCGGTCTTTAGGTAGGCCTTCAGTGGCTTTATCTAAGTCGCCATATTGAGGAAATGGGGCTTGCCCCCAATTTTCAACACCAATAATATCTATGATTTCACCGTTTTTTTCGATTTGTCTATTCTCGTTATTTAGAAGATCAAAACCAGTATATTCAAATACATTGAATAGCGACTTCATATTATCAACCCTCTCTTGGTCTGAATTGTACGGTACGTAATCGCCGTAATCATGATTACCTAAAATGGCAAACTTACCAAGAGGAGCATCAAGTTCACGCAACATCTCCATGAACGGTTCACTCTCTCCAGCTCTATTGTTTACTAAATCGCCTGTAAATAGGATTAAGTCAGGTTTTCTTTCATTAATGTAAGCTAGGCCATTTCTGACAGCTTCATAATCATCAAAACTACCTGAGTGAAAATCCGAGAACTGAATAACTTTCAACCCTTCAAATGATTTTGGTAAATTAGAGAATGAAAGAGGTACTCTTTTCAATTGATAATTATACTTGCCTGCAGTAATACCATAAATAGTACCTAAAAAAGGAATCGAAGCTACTCCTAAAGAAATGTTTCTTACAAACTTTCTTCGCTCAGGCATAGATTCTTTTCTTGGTTGTTTTCGAACTATCCATTTGAACATAAAAATTGGATATCTCTTAATATCCTCTAGTAAGAATGGGATTGCCATTAAAAGTTTGGCGATAAATACTCCAAATGAAAATCCGACCATGAGATTTAGCGCATAATTGGCATTCATTATCCCGTTGGCAGATCTAATTAGGTTTGACATAAACCCTGTAAAAAAGAGTGCAGTGGTCAATGGAATGAACCATTTGACGTATTTAAATACTTTTGGGTTAATGGTTCTCTTAAGACTTCTCCAAATATAGATGTCCAATACCGAAAATACGGCTAGCATAAAAGAAAAGAGAAGGATATAACGATAGCTCATTGATTCTGAAAAATGTTCGGGAAAGTAACGTTTAACTGTAAGTTAATGTTCAATTTTAGCTTTATTTAACTTAACGTTTCTTCATCGTATTCGTCACTAGATTCTTTTTCGTGCTCATCCCAACGCTCAACACGCTTCACTCCTTCAAGTATTTCAAACTTATCTATTAATTCTTCTAAGTGATGTCTGTCAAAAACGTATACCTGTATTTTCCCTTCGAACATTCCGTCTATAGACTCAAAGCTTATTGATCGCATATTAACATTATGCTGAAAGGAAACGATTTCTGTTATTTTATTTACGATACCAATATCATCGATTCCAATAATCCGAAGTTTGGCGATATGTTCTTTGACTTCTTTAGCTTTCCATCTTGCAGAAATGCAGCGGTAAGCCATTTTTGACATTAAGTTCTCGGCATTAGGACAATCGGTTCGATGTATACGAATACCGTCACTTATGGTAATGAATCCAAATACAGAGTCACCAGGTAAAGGGTTACAGCATTTTCCAAAAGTGTAGTCAATGTTGTTGAAATCTTCTCCTATAATAAGTGTATCCTTCTTTTTGTCGATACGCTTATTGATGTCGGTGGCCTTTCTTATTTTATTAGACTTAGATTCTTTTTCAACTTTAAGAACTCCTCCTATATTTTTTATTTGACGAAGCTTTGCAAGATCAACTTTGCCTTTGGCGATACGAATATATAAATCTGTTGCAGTAGCAACGTTATAATAATCTTCAAGAAGAGATATATTCTCTGATATAAACCTAATGTTATGCTGCTTGAATTTACGATCTAAAATTTCACGACCATCTTCTGCGATCTTGTTGCGCTCTTCATTGAGAGCTCCTTTGATTTTTTGTTTAGCTCTTGCGGTAATAGCGAACTTCAACCATTCTTCGTTCGGTTTTTGCTTACTAGAAGTAATGATCTCTACCTGATGCCCACTCTTCAATTGATGACTTAATGGAACCAACTTGTTGTTTACTTTAGCACCAATGCATTGCAAACCAATGTCCGTATGAATATCGAATGCAAAATCTAATGTAGTAGCCCCTGTAGGTAGCACACGCAATTCACCTTGAGGTGTAAAAACATAGATTTCATCGTTAAACAAATTTAACTTAAACTCATCCACAAAATCCATTGCATCTTGTGAGTGATTATCTATTAGGTCTCTTATTTCACCAATCCATCTGTCAAATTTATTCTCGCCAGATTTTGATTCCTTATAGTTGTAATGCGCCGCGAGTCCTTTTTCTGCAATTTGATCCATTCTTTTAGATCTGATCTGAACTTCCACCCATTTTCCTTGTGGACTCATTACAGTCGTATGGAGAGACTCATACCCATTTGCACGGGGCGTAGAAATCCAGTCTCTTAATCTGTCTGGATTTGGTTGGTAAAAGTCAGTAACAATGCTATAAACTCTCCAGCAGTCTGGTTTTTCCAATTCTTCAGGTGTATCCAATATGATACGAATTGCAAACAGATCAAAGACTTCCTCGAAAGGAACCTCTTTGTTTTTCATTTTTCTCCATATAGATGCAACAGACTTTGTTCTTGCTTTTATATTAAAATCATATCCCTCATCTTGCAGAGCTACTTTTATAGGATTCATAAAACGACGTATAAAACGCTGTCTTACTGCTTTTGTAGATTTTAACTTATTCTGAATCTCATCATATGCTGCAGGATTCATGTACATAAGACATAAATCTTCGAATTCACTTTTTAGCGAATAGAGGCCTAGACGATGTGCTAAGGGAGCGTATAAGAAATTCGTTTCTGATGCAATTTTTAATTGTTTATCAGAGCGCATACTGTCTAAGGTTCGCATGTTATGCATACGGTCAGCAAGCTTAATCAAAACTACTCTGAGGTCATCAGAGATTGTTAAAATCATTTTACGAAAGTTCTCAGCCTGTATCGAAACATTTTCATCGAATACCTCTGGAATCTTAGTGAGTCCATCAATTACTTTTCTAGCAGTTTCTCCGAAAAGGTCTTCTATATCGTCTAGAGTGATATAAGTATCTTCAACAGTATCATGCAATAACGCACAAATCACTGCCGTAGGTCCCAGCCCCATTTCTTCAGCACAAATTTTTGCAACAGCAATTGGGTGATAAACGTATGGTTCACCCGATTTACGTCGCATGTCTTTATGCGCCTCGACAGCTACATCAAATGCTTTTCGGATAAGTCGTGTTTCTTCCTTGTTACGACTATCTTTTGTAACGCGCAATAACCCCTTGAAAGCGTTTAGGATCTCTTTTCTTTCTTGCTCAAGGTCTATGTTTTGATGCTGCTGATCTGCCACTAAATTCAGTATTAATCTGCCGGTAATATTTTCGTTGACACCTCGCCGAACCCTATACGAACGCCATTTTTCTCACAATGACCTCGCATTACAACGGTATCTTTATCTTGAAGGAATTTACGCTCAGAACCATCTTTCATTTTGAAAGGTTTCGTTCCTTTCCAAGATATTTCTAACATTGAACCGAACGACCCTCTATCTGGTCCAGAGATTGTACCTGAAGCCATCATGTCACCGCAACGCACATTACAACCATTTACAGTATGGTGAGCCAATTGCTGAGCCATATTCCAGTACATATATTTATAGTTGGAATTACATACAGTAGTTTCTTCACCATTTTCTGGAACAATGCCTACTTCTAAGTCAATATCATAATGATGGTTTCCTTCATATTTTAAGTAGGGTAAAACTTCTGGGTCTTGTTTTGGACCAGGAATGCTGAAAGGCTCTAGCGCATCCATTGTTACGATCCATGGAGATACAGAAGATGCAAAACTTTTCGCAAGGAATGGCCCTAATGGAACATATTCCCATTTTTGAATATCTCTAGCAGACCAGTCATTCATGATACACATACCGAAAATGTGGTCTTTAGCATCTTTGGTAGATATAGTATCTCCTAATTTATTTCCTTCAAACGTCACAAAAGCCATTTCTAATTCAAAATCTAATAGCTTACATGGTCCGAAAACTGGTCCTTCATCTTCATTTGGTTTTTGTTGACCTTTCGGTCTTTTAATACTTTGACCTGAAGGGATAATAGAGCTTGCTCTTCCATGATAGCCTACAGGGATGTGTAACCAATTTGGAAGTAAGGCATTGTCTGGATCACGAAACATTGTTCCAACGTTTGTTGCATGATCACGACTTGAATAAAAATCAGTATAGTCGCCAATTTCGACTGGAAGACACATTTCAACTTTATCTATATCGAAAATAACTTGTTCGACATGATGTGTATTTCCTGAAAGATCAGTGTTCTCCGAATTGAATAACTTTGATATCCTATTTCTAAGATCACTTGTTGCTCGTTTTCCATGCTTCATGATCTTATTCAAGGAGTTTGTATCAAAATCCTCTCGAGTGAAAGGAAGATTATCCATATATCCTAGCACAAAGAGTGCATTTATATCTATTACCTTATCTCCAATGCGTGTTCCAACACGTTCTGAAATATTGTCACTTTTGAAAACTCCAAATGGAATGTTTTGAATAGGAAAGTCTGAGTCTTTATCGACTTCTATCCATGATTTCAATGCTGGGTCGTTTGCTTTTATCATTGTAATAATTGTTTGAGTTTATTGCTTAACAAAAGTAACAAAGTCTTTGCATTTATTCAAGAGTAGACAGTAGGAATACAATATAAAAAAAGCACTCTTAAAAAGAGTGCTTTATATTCGTTTTGGTTTGATTTTAATATTTAAAAAGTGGCTTAGGACTCATCAATGACTGAACTTCAGATCGTACCCCTGAGATTAGCTTTTCATCGTCAATATTTGTCATAACCTTATCCATTAACTCAACGATATGAGGAATCTCATCTTCTTTGATGCCTCTGGTTGTAATTGCAGGTGTTCCAACACGGATTCCTGATGTGACAAATGGTGATTCAGTATCGAAAGGAACCATATTCTTATTAACCGTAATATGCGCTTCATTCAACGCATTCTCAGCATCTTTACCTGTGATGTTTTTAGACCTTAGGTCTATCAACATGCTGTGGTTATCCGTACCTCCAGAAATAATTTTATATCCTTTTTCTACAAATGCATCAGCCATTACTTTCGCATTCTTGATGACTTGTTTTTGGTAATCAATGAACTTTGGATTTAGTGCTTCACCAAAGGCTACGGCTTTTGCTGCAATAACATGCTCTAATGGTCCACCTTGAGTTCCCGGGAAAACAGCAGCATCTAATAAAGAAGCCATGCTTCTAGGGTTTCCATTTTTCCACTTGATGCCAAATGGATTATCGAAATTCTTTCGCATCATAATTATTCCTCCTCTAGGACCTCTGAGTGTCTTGTGCGTTGTAGAGGTAACAATATGACAATGTTCCAATGGATCATCTAATAAATTCGTAGCGATCAAACCAGAAGGGTGGGAGATATCCGCCAGAACTAAAGCTCCAATTTCGTCGGCAACTTTTCGAATTCTTGCGTAGTCCCAGTCACGACTATAAGCGGATGCGCCACAGATGATCATTTTTGGTTTGATACTTTTAGCTTTACTCTCCAAATCCTCATAGTCTACCGTACCCGTTTCTTTGCTTACACCATAGAAATTTGGACTATACAATTTACCAGAATAATTCACAGGAGATCCATGCGTTAAGTGGCCGCCGTGAGAAAGGTCAAAGCCCAATATTTCATCTCCTGGGTTAAGACATGCAAGCATTACAGCTGCATTTGCTTGAGCACCTGAATGAGGCTGTACGTTGGCCCATCCTGCATTGAATAGCTTACAAAGTCTATCAATAGCTAGTTGTTCTACTTGATCTACAATTTCGCAACCTCCGTAGTATCGTTTTTCAGGAAGTCCTTCTGCATACTTATTGGTTAACACTGAACCCATAGCATTCATCACGTCTTCACTCACGAAGTTCTCTGATGCAATCAATTCAATTCCATTCAGCTGACGTTCTCGTTCGCGATTGATAAGGTCAAAAATTTCTTTGTCTCTATTCATGACTTAAATTTAGTGTTGTATATTTTCTTTAATCCTTCTTCTAATTGTGTGTCGGGTTTCATTCCAACTAACTGCTCTAGTTTTTCTGAACTTCCAACTCGTCTTTCAACTTCGTAATCATATCTTTTTTTAGGAGCATCAATATATTTGATTTCAGATGTTGAATTTGTGATCTTTTTAATTCGATCCGCAAGATCTTTAATGTTCCACTCTTCTTCATTGGCTATGTTAACAATGTGATATCCATCAATCTCCATTAGTTTAACACACGCATCGACTGTATCATCTATATAAGTGAAGTCTCTTGTTTGATTACCAGACCCAAAAACGGTAATAGGTTTGCCTGCAATTGCTTGCTCGAAAAAACGAGGGACCACCATCCTGTTGTCTTGGTTTTCTCCGTATACATTGAAAAATCTTAAAGAGATTGCATTTAAGCCTTTCTCTTCATGATGTGAAGCGAGGTAGATTTCATTGTACCTTTTAGCCATGGCATAAGAAGTTCTCGGATCAACCAATACTTCTTCCTTCAGCGCGCTTTCAATAGCAGAATGACCATAGATTCCTGATGTTGAAGCATACAAGATCTTAGCGATGTTATTTTGCTCGGCTGCATTCACAACATTCCTTGTTCCAATAACTTCTACATCCATTGTTTCTACTGGAGCATCAGCAACTACGTCAACTCCCAGTACAGCAGCGAAATGATAAATTACATCACAACCTTCAGAAAGGCGTAAAACAAGTTCAGCATCCTTGACATCGCCATTAATAAAAGTAATTTTACTAAATACCTCTCGATCAATTTTATTTCCACGTAATAAATTGTCGAGAACTACAATTTCGTGTCCATCGTTTACAAGCCTTTTGGTAAGGTTACTTCCTATAAATCCAGCCCCACCAGTTATTAATATTTTCATTTTAGCTTTTGTTTTTTAAATATATCTGCGCGCAGTAAAGTATTGATGAGAATAGTATTTTTCATCTAGATTATATATTCCTGTTGGACGAAGTTCATCAACTCTTACGCGTCCATGCGCATGAATGATACTCTTCGCGCCGATGTAGATGCCAACATGGGTTACGTTTCCTGTTTTTTCACTTGCAAAAAATACAACATCTCCTTTTTTCAGATCGTCGTAATCTACTTTCTCTCCTTGCTTAACTTGTTGAGAAGCGTCTCGCATTAATTCAACTCCTTTTTGATGAAAAACAGTTTGCGTAAATCCAGAGCAATCAATCCCATATCTAGTTCGTCCTCCCCATAAATAGGGTGAGTTGAAATATGAAAGAGCTATTTCCGTAATGGAGTGACTACTGACAACTGGCTGTTGATCAAACCAACTAAACTTCATGTTGTCAATGTTAAAACTTGATTCAGAAGATAGTACTGGTGAGCCTTGAAACACGACAGTCTTTCCCCAAGGTGTGTTCAATTGAAGAACAATTTGAGACTGTCTTTCCTTGATTTGAGAAAGTGTGTCAAATGTGGATTCATCTACTTCAGTAACTTGCTTGCTATCAATCCAGCCCTCATAGCTGTCATGGTGTAAGGATATCTTGATCCATTGCTCATCTTTCTCAATAATTGTCGCGACTTCACCAAATAACAGTTGTGATACGATTTCTGCTTGATCTTTCTTGTCTGCACGAAGCGGAATTACCGAAAGAATACACATGACTTTAATTCCTACGATCATTTCTTTTTGGGGAAATTAGGGTGAGCTAATATATTTTTGATCTGTTGAACGTGGCGCTCATTATGGTAAATTACAAACATCAGTGCATCACCAAGTCTTAAACGAACGATCTTACTAATCGAGATCTTGATTTTTACCTTCTTTAGATTAACTGATTTCGCTGATTCTAAAATTGTAAGTAAATCTCGTTGTTCATCAATAAAAAGATGTACAGGGTCGTCTCCTATCAACTCAGCATTTAGAGAAGGATTATAGTTCTTAGGTGCTTTGAATTTTCTTTTGATATTATTCGCTCTACCCAATCGCATAGACTTCCAAGCACTTTTGCCTAAAGGTGAAGGGATAAAGTTTTCTTTAACATTTTTAAATTTTGTTTTAGAAATACGATCTTGAAAGCTCTTGTGGTAATATCCAGAATAAGAATTCAAGTGAGATAACACCTCTGAAATACTCCAGTTATCAGATCTCATTTTCCACTGCAATTGATTCTCACCAAGGTGAACACATTTCTTTTGCACCAGATCAATATTGTTCTGAGTAATTTGAGATAAGCCTTCTATAAGTTCCTCGGTATTAAATCCCTTCATGTTGTAGTTTACTTCAAAGAGTCAAAAATAATATCTTCTCCCAACGTACCCAACATTTAGAGCTACATTTTCACTGAATTATTGATTTCTAGACTTAGTTTAACTTTTATTGATAAGAATAGGTTTATGAAGGAACAAAAGATATGCTTATTTTCGCAGTCCGAGAACTTAATAGTATGGCAAAAGAAAGACCTCTTATTTTAGTGACAAATGATGATGGAATCCAAGCAAAAGGTATACATAGTTTAGTAAATGCAGTTTCTGAATTTGGAGACGTTGTAATTGTTGCTCCAGACAAACCTCAATCAGGTATGGGACATGCAATTACAGTCAACGATGTGTTGCGACTTAATAAAACCCGTCTTTTTGAGGAGTATGAGGCTTATACGTGTACGGGAACACCTGTGGATTGTGTTAAGCTTGCCATATCTGAAGTGCTCCATCGAAAGCCCGATATTTTAGTTTCGGGTATTAATCATGGAGAAAACAGTGCTTCGAACGTATTGTATTCGGGTACAATGTCTGCTGCCGTCGAGGGAGCAATGGAGAACATACCTTCAATTGGTTTCTCATTATTAGACTTTGATTCTGATGCTGATTTTTCTAGTTCTGAATGGGCTGTTAAAGAGGTTGTGTCAAGAGTGCTGAAGAATGAATTCCCTAAGAACAACTGTTTGAATGTTAACATCCCACAGCGTGCTGTTGAAGAAATTAAAGGAATAAAGGTATGTCGTCAAGCTAAAGCATATTGGAAGGATAGTTTTGATAAGCGACACGATCAATTTGGCAAGCCATATTACTGGTTGAAAGGAGAGTTTTATCGTGAGGATAGAAGTGATGATACAGATATTTGGGCTCTTGATCATGGTTATGTGAGTATCGTTCCTACTCAATTTGATATGACGGCATATCATTCTATAAGTGAGATTAATAAATGGGATTTTTAAATTAATTAAACTATGTCTTTACTTAATCGATTAGAAAAGAAGTTAGACCATACTTGGGTTGGAGTAACCTTTGCTCTAGTTTTTCCTATTATAGCTTTCTTACTTTTTTGGCAAATTAAATATGGAGAAAAAGATGTTGAACAGCTTTACTATTACATGACGCTGAACTCTACAAATAGAAATGATCTAATGATCTTTCCGTTACTTCCGAATATGGTATTGTTTTATCTGACAAATTTTCAATGGAGATGGGATAAGTTTACCGTTGGACTTGTTGCAACTACTATCATTTTAGCCATCCCTACAGTAATAGCTTTATTGTAATGAGAAAAGTATATGTCATAGCAGGAGAGGCTTCAGGTGATCTTCATGCATCAAATCTCATGAAGTCGATGCAACAGATTTCAGAAGTTGATTTTCGTTTTTGGGGAGGGGATCACATGGCTGAGGTTGCTGGTCCACCTGTAAAACATATTTCAGAATTGGCTTTCATGGGGTTTGCTGAAGTTGTAGCGAATTTAAGTACAATTTTAGGTAATATTAAATTTTGTAAACAGGACATAGCGAAGTTCCAACCTGATGCATTGATTTTAGTAGATTATCCGGGATTTAACTTGCGCATTGCTAAGTGGGCTAAGGAAAACAAGATTCCTGTGATTTATTACATCTCTCCTCAAGTATGGGCATGGAAACAGAAGCGTGTGCATACAATTAAGGAGGTTGTAGATAAAATGCTAGTCATTCTACCTTTCGAAAAAGCATTTTATGATAAATTTGGAATGGAAGTTACGTTCGTTGGTCACCCACTTCTCGATGCGATTGATCAATTTAAATCTCAAGCAACTAAAATAGACTTATATGAGAAACATGGACTTGATAAACGACCTGTAATAGCATTGCTTCCAGGTAGCCGAAAACAAGAGATTAAGACCAAGCTTCCGATTATGCTGGAAAGCCTCAAAGGACTGGAGCAGTATCAATTTGTTGTTGCAGGAGCGCCAGCAATGGATAGATCATTTTATGACGAATTTATGGCGAGAAATAAGAATGTAAGAATCATACACGGGGAGACTTACGACCTTTTGTCTATAGCCACTGCAGCATTAGTAACATCAGGAACGGCTACTTTGGAAACGGCGCTGTTTAAAGTTCCAGAAGTTGTCTGTTACAAAGGCTCTACAATATCTTACATGATCGCTAAACGCCTTGTTAAGATCGATTATATCAGTCTGGTAAATCTCATTCTTAATAAAGAGGCAGTTAAAGAATTGATTCAGCATGAATGTAATGCTAGGAATATTGCTTCAGAGCTAAGAAAAGTGCTTCCAGATGGTGAAAAACATGAAAATTTATTATCGGATTATGATCAGTTAATCACTCAACTAGGAAAAGGTGGTGCAAGTAAAAAAGCTGCTGAAGAGGTCTCCACTTTTCTAAAAGCTTACGATGGTTCATAGGTTAGTGTTGATAAAATCATATTTTGGCTTGAACATTGGAGCAATTCTAGCGTAAATTAGTAAAAGATGCGCAACTAATTATTCACATATAGTTTTTTCCATTCTTTCAACTTGTTATGTCAAGATTTGAACATTGGTGTTTTGCGTCATAAAAAGGTTGACCAGATCGACTTCGCTTATTATGAAGGAACATATACAATTGAAGCAGATACTTCAAACTTTGGTGTTATTCAGCCCAATGAATTTGTATCGATACGTATTGGTAAAGATAGTTCAGTTATCTTGAAAAAAGGGGTACGACTTCTGGGTACTTT
>CBFHXS010000046.1:17437-19098 GCA_965659845.1 Brumimicrobium sp. | reverse complement strand
ACCTGGATTTCCTCCCAAAAATTTAGCTTTCAAAGCTGCAATACCTTTAAAATCAAATAAGTTCTGATCCAGTATGTGAGCCTCTTCAAACCACTCTTTTTTTGTGATATCCTGCCACGCATTTTGGATCCAGCTTGTCAGAGGGACTTCAAAACCCTTTTTGGATCGAGTAAACACTTCTGAAGGCAGAAGATCTGCAAAAGCATCTCTTAAAATTTTTTTTCCTACTCTACCGTCATTTTTATATTCGTCAGGTAGTTGATTTGCAAAATCTACTACCGATTTGTCTAAAAATGGAACTCTTACTTCAAGACTATTTGACATACTCATAAGATCTACTTTTTTAAGCATATCATTCGGCAAGACGAAGCTTTGATCTATTTTCAACGTACTACCTAAGGAGTCTTCAAAATTGAAATCTGGTAACTCAAAAGAAGACTTTTTAGAACAGCCTCAACATCTTCCTTTGATGAAAATGAAGCAAGAAACCAATATGAATCTGGCCAATTCAAAGATTGAAGATTTCTGAATTTTTCAAGTTGTCTGACTTTGTTTGAAAACCAATTTGATCGAGAACTATTACCATTACCACAGACAAGTTTAGAAGCTACAGAAAGAAATAAGCCAGGACTCTTGCTTTTAACAAAGGCAGTATGCTTATTGTAACCACCAAACAACTCATCCGCTCCATCACCGGATAAACAGACAGTTAAATGCTTTGTTGCTTTTTCAGCTAAAAAATACATTGCAATGGCACTTGAGTCAGCAAATGGCTCATCATAAGATTTTAAAATTTCTGGTAACTCCCTAATCACAGATTCATTAGATAACGTAATCGCATGATGCCTCGAACCAATGTGATCAGCAACTGCTTGAGCATATTTTGATTCATCATAGAACTCATGCTCTTTGAAACCAATTGAAAACGTATCCAGTTCGGTCTTAAAATCGGCTGCGATAGCTGAAACAATTGAGCTATCCACTCCACCACTTAAAAAAGTCCCGAGAGGGACATCTGCATTCAACCTTGATATTACAGCACGTTCAACCCTAATTCTCAATTCCTTTTTCAAAGAGTCATAATCATCTGTGTCAATTGATTCCGACTCTTCCTTTGTATAATTCACAATATCAAAATCTGCACCACTTACTTTCAAATAGTGACCAGGCATTAGTTTTTGAACTTGAGTTAATATCGTTCGAGGTGCTGGAATGTAGGTAAAACGAAAATAATACGACATTGAGATGTGATCGACTTCATGATCATCAATCAACCATTTAAAGGCGTTCAATTCAGAAGCAAAACTTACTTGATCATTACCAATTGAAAATAAAAGTGGATTAATCCCCATTCTATCTCGAACTAGCAGTAGATCATCTTTCTCCTTATCATAAAATGCGAAAGCAAAACATCCCTCCAAGTCATTAATAGCCGCTGCTCCATGTTCTATTAAATGATAAAGCAACACCTCTGTGTCAGAAGAAGTTTGAAACTGGTAATCCAATTTCAATAAGTCATTTTTTAACTCCTGAAAATTATATATTTCACCATTAAAAATTATCGAATATCTGCCTGAAGAGTCCAATAATGGTTGATTGGAACGTTCTTTGGTATCTATAACAGCTAAACGATTGTGCCCTAAAATAGCATTTTCAAATGT
>CBFHXS010000046.1:7893-17431 GCA_965659845.1 Brumimicrobium sp. | reverse complement strand
GTCCAATAATGGTTGATTGGAACGTTCTTTGGTATCTATAACAGCTAAACGATTGTGCCCTAAAATAGCATTTTCAAATGTCGCAAAAATAGAATGGTCTGGACCACGGTGATGTTGCGTCGGCAATGCATTTTCAACGCGGAGTTCATCTGCTCTCGTTAGATTGCTCTTAAATTTTTTGATTCCGACTATGCCACACACAATTTTTTGACGATTTTTAATGAAAATTATAATTAACGCCATGAAGATAATAGTTGTTGCTACATTTTACTTCTTTTTCATCAATTTATCGTTGGCTCAGTCAAACAACTCGATACAGAAAGCAATTGAAACATTTACGAAACATAGTGAATTAAAAAATGCAGCAATTAGTTTTGCAGCCTATGATATAGAAGGAGATAGTGTGATTGCATCGCTCAATGACAACATGGCTCTTCCTCCAGCCTCAACTGTGAAGTTATTTACCACTGCTACAGCTTTTGAAACTTTAGGACCTCGATACATCCCAAAAACAAAATTTTATATTCTTGGTGAAATTGATTCAACCGGTGTGCTTTCTGGCAACATCATTATCAAAGGAGGTGGTGATCCGACTCTAGGAAGTAAATTCTTTACAATCGAAGAAAATAGAAGTGAATTCCTTTCCGAATGGATAGACCTAATTAAGGATGCTGGGATCAAAAAAGTGAAAGGACACATTATTGCTGATGCCTCTAGTTTCGGGTACCAAGGAGCTCCCGACGGCTGGTCGTGGGGTGATTTAGGAAATTATTATGGAGCCGGACCAAGTGGTTTAGTACTATATGACAACATGACAAAGCTTCATTTTTCAACTGGTTCTGGAGTTGATCAACCAACCAAAGTTGATTCAATGACTCCAGATATTCCAAACTACAACTTATTAAATTCTGTTACAACGTATAATTCAAGTCGAGACAATTGCTACATATATGGCGCCCCATATAGCTATGATCGTTTTGCAGTAGGTAATCTACCGCGCAACAAACAAAACTTTGAAGTCAAAGCCAGTATACCAGATCCTGAATTACTCTTAGCTCAAGAAGTTTTCACTGCTTTAAACAAAGATAGCATAGAAGTCACCGGAACCTTCATTGGAATGAGAGAACTATTAAAAATGGGGGGTGAAGCATTAGACTATGAATCTTGTATAGAGCTATTCGAATATGGTAAAAAAAGTATCCAAGATATTGCGTATTGGACAAATATGCGAAGCGTAAATCTATTTGCCGAACAACTACTCTGTCTTGTTGCATTTAACAAAACTTCTCTTGGCACTACAGAGAGAGGTGCCGGATTTGTAAATAGTTATTGGGAGTCCCGATTGAATATCGAAATGTTCCAAACGGATGGGAGTGGATTATCCCGGAATAATGGATTCAGCGCTCAGCATTATGTAAGACTACTTAATTACATGTACGACAGTAAGCAGTACGAAAATTTTAAATCTACATTACCTATCGCAGGAAAAAGTGGAACATTAAGAGGTGTTTGTAGAGGTCAAACGGCTCAAGGAAGACTATACGCAAAAAGCGGAACTATGAGTCGCATCAAGTCTTACGCCGGATATGTAGAAAGCACTTCAGGAAAAAAAATAGCGTTTGCTTTAATTGTGAATAATGACAATTTATCCAACCATTATCTGGTAAAAAGAATGGAAACTGTTTTTAACACTATGGCAAGATATTGATTATCCAGGGATCCTCTTGTAAGTGATTTCTACGGTAAACGGAACATCAAACTTCCCATATTCCTTTTTATAAGTAAATGAAGTATCTGTCAAATTCTCAATAGGCATTACCGTTTCATCATCTGAGGTCTTTAAATTGATCTGAGAAAGGTCTTTCATGACTGAGTATTGACCTCTTATAGTTACGATACGATCAGGGCCGTTTTTGATCTCCTCTTCATGTGTACCGTCTGGATAAAAAGTGATTGTTGAATTAGCAAGACCCTCTCCTTTTTCTATCCAGCTATTCACCTTGTCTTTCCAGTCTCCAGGAATGAAACTTTGCAGACTTCCAACTCCTTCATCTTTGACTTTATACTCGTCGTACTCCCAAGTACCGATGAATTTATCTTCCGGATGTTGACAAGCAGCAAGAATTGCGAAAAGAATTACAATTATTCCACTTGATTTCAATAAAGTTCCCATAATTTTGTTTTAAGCTATACAAAGTTATCAAAATATACAGGCATGGAAGAAATTGTCAATAAAGTAAAGAAAAGTGCATTGATTCAATTGGATCTTGCAGACTTCAAACCTAATACTCAAATCAATACTATTGACCTTAAAGAAAACCTTTGGCAAGGCTTAGCTTTGAAAGAAAAAGATTTTCGATCTTTTGTAAAAGAGCATGACTGGAAACAATATGAAAACAAGGCTATCGGTGTGTTTTGTTCAGCAGATGCTATTATTCCTACTTGGGCATATATGCTTGTGATCTCAAAACTACAGCAAGAAAATGTTCAGGCATTTGTCGGAGACAAAGAAGTGGTTGAGAAAGAACTAATCAAGCAAAACATTGATGCTATCAACCTAGATAAATATAAAGATGGTAAACTAATCATTAAAGGTTGCGCTGACATTGCTGATCCAGCATATACTATGTCTGAACTTTTGAAGAAATTGCAGCCAGTGGCTTCGAGTATAATGTATGGAGAACCCTGTTCGACAGTTCCTGTTTATAAAAGACCCAAGAAATAGGTATTCTACAATATGTCTCAACGACTAGAAAAGATCAAGTCAAAAATCAAAACTTTACCAGAAAAACCTGGGGTTTACCAATATTTTGACGAAACTGGAAAGATTATATATGTAGGTAAAGCTAAAAACCTAAAAAAGCGAGTTAGCTCCTACTTTACTAAAAATCATGATACAGCGAAGACACGGATCCTAGTCAGAAAGATTCAGGATATACACTACATCATCGTAGATACAGAAACTGACGCTCTATTACTAGAGAACAACCTCATCAAGAAGTACCGACCACGCTACAATATTCAGCTAAAAGACGATAAAACATATCCCTGGATTTGTATCAAAAACGAACGATTTCCACGAGTATTTACAACGCGAAGGGTAATCAAAGATGGTTCTAAGTACTACGGTCCCTACCCTTCTGTAAAGATTGTCAATACGTTATTGGAATTAATGCGAGAACTCTACCCTTTGCGTAATTGTAATTATGATCTTAGTGAGGAAAATATAACTAAAGGTAAATACAAAGAATGTCTAGAATACCATATTGGAAACTGCAAAGCTCCTTGTATAGGTAAAGAAACTGAAGAGGATTACCAAGAATATATTGATCAGATCGAACATATTGTAAAAGGAAATATTGCATCCGTGATTCGAATGCTGAAAGAGAAAATGTCAGCTGCAGCAGAAAAGTTTGAATTTGAAGAAGCAGAAAATTTGAAGCAAAAGATTCAGTCATTAGAGAAATATCGTGCTAAGTCGACAGTTGTCTCTCCCACTATTCATCAAGTAGATGTGCTTACTTTGGACAAAGGAGACAAGAATGCTTTTGTCAACTATCTCGTTATTAATAATGGATCTATCATTCAT
Organism: Brumimicrobium sp.; assembly: GCA_965659845.1. Taxonomy (GTDB): domain Bacteria; phylum Bacteroidota; class Bacteroidia; order Flavobacteriales_D; family Crocinitomicaceae; genus Brumimicrobium. Next base: position 13,842 of record CBFHXS010000046.1, on the reverse strand, counting down.
GGACACACTGTTGAGGTGAAAAAGAAGTTTGATGAACCTGATGAAGAGATTCTATCCTTTGCATTGCTAAACATGCGCGAAAAATTCAACAGTCAATCCAAAGAGATATTGGTGGAGAATGCAGATTCTCTGCAAATAGAAGGGTTAGCGTTCTTCACTCCGCAGCGCGGTGACAAAAAACACTTACTGGATCTTTCAAAACGGAACGCAAAATTTTATCGACTAGAACGACAGAAACAGGAACATGCAAAGAATCCAGAGGTAAGAACAGAACGTTTGCTTCAAAAAATTCAAAAGGATTTTCGATTGAAGGAATTACCAATTCACATGGAGTGTTTTGACAATTCAAATATTCAAGGTACGAATCCTGTTTCCGCTTGTGTAGTATTTAAAAACGGTCGACCAAGCAAAAAAGATTATCGTCATTTCAACATCCGAACGGTAGAAGGCCCAGACGATTTTGAATCAATGAGAGAGGCAATATACCGACGTTATAAAAGAATGCTGGAGGAAGGGAATAGGCTTCCACAACTATTAATTGTTGATGGAGGAAAAGGTCAATTGAGTGCCGGTGTTGATGCGCTAGAAAGATTAGGCCTCAGAGGGAAGCTTCCGATTGTTGGTATTGCAAAAAGACTTGAAGAGATCTTCTTCCCAGGAGATAGTGTTCCGCTCTATTTAGACAAAAAAACGGAAAGTCTGAAGGTAATTCAGTACATGCGAAATGAAGCCCATCGTTTTGGAATAGAGCATCATCGTAATCGAAGAAGTAAAGCCGCACTAGGATCAGAACTTATTGAAATCGATGGCATAGGTGACAAAACACAAGAAACCTTACTCAGACACTTTAAGACTGTTTCGAAGGTGAAAGACGCTTCCGAAAAAGAACTGGCTGAAGTTGTTGGTTTAGCAAAGGCTAAAATATTAACTTCATACTTTATTAAAAAATAAGCCATGCGTGTTCTATTTATCGATACTGTCCACTCTATTCTAGAGGAGCGACTCACGAAAAAAGGATTCATCTGTATTGATGGAACCGAATGGAGTAAGGAAAAGTGTTTGGAAGAAATTCATCGTTTTCAGGGAATCGTTGTCCGTTCGCGCTTTCCAATTGACAGTGAGTTTCTGAATGCTGCGAAAGATTTAAAGTTCATTGCTAGAAGTGGAGCAGGATTGGAAAACATAGATCTAGAAACGGCTAAGAAAAATGGCGTAACTTGTTTCAATGCACCAGAAGGAAATCGAAATGCAGTAGGTGAGCATACGCTTGGAATGTTGCTCGCTTTGTTCAATAATCTATGCCGAGGGAACACTGAGGTCCGCAATGGAATTTGGAAACGTGAAGAAAATCGAGGGATCGAGCTTGATGGAAAAACGGTAGGAATTATTGGATATGGAAATAACGGTAGAGCCTTCGCTAAAAAGCTTTACGGATTTGATGTCGATGTGTTGGCCTATGATAAATACAAGTCAGATTATGGCGACCAATTTGCAAATGCTACATCCATGGAGGATATTTTCAATCAAGCAGACATACTTTCTTTTCATATCCCTCAAAACGAACAAACAATGTTTCTAGCAGATGAAGAATTCTTTAAGAAATTCAAGAATCCGATATATGTCATAAACCTTGCACGAGGAAAAATCATCAGAACCAAAGCGCTTCTTAATGGACTTCAAAAAGGAACGATTTTAGGCGCCTGTCTGGATGTTCTGGAATACGAAAAGGCATCTTTTGAAAAGACACTCGAAGCAAATGAGAATCCAGATTTTAAAGGATTACTAGAAATGGATAATGTTATCTTCTCTCCACATGTTGGGGGTTGGACGCATGAAAGTTATTTCAAGTTGAGTGATGTTTTGGCGGATAAGGTCATAGGAAAGTTTTGTTAAGCACTAAATTCTTTAGCTGTTTTCTAGTTTAAAATAAACAGCATACCAAATCATTTAGCATTGTAGATTGAATTATCTTCGCGCAAATTTTTCACCTCTAGGTATCAATGGATTATGGAAAACAATAAGATTGCTGTCATTGGCTGCGGAAATTTAGGTTCTGCAATTATGAATGGATTAATTAAAGATGGTGCGAAACCTTCGGAACTATTCGCTACGAAAAGGAATATTGACCAACTGGAAAGTTTAAAGAATACTGGTGTTCATACAAGCTCATCAAACATAGATGCTGTTGAATTCGCTGACATCATAATTCTTGGTTTAAAACCATATAACATACTTGAAGTAGCCAATAGCATCAAGGATAAAATAATTCCTGAGCGCCATGTCGTAGTTTCATTAGCCACAGGCGTTTCCATAGAGCAGCTTGAAAATGTATTTACCAAGAAGGTGCAGATTTTTAGAGCTATGCCAAATACCGCAGGCGAAGTTGTAGAATCTATGACTTGTATCTCGAGTAATACAGATGATCATGAAAGTATCGAAAGAGTGAAGTCGTGTTTTGATTCAATTGGCAAATCCATATTAATCAATGAATCGTTAATGGATGCCGCGACTGTCATTGGTGCTTGCGGAATAGCTTATGTACTCCGATTTATGCGCAGTATGACACAAGGAGGGATTCAAATAGGGTTTGATGCCAAGACAGCAAGTGAAATTGTATCCCAAACTGTAAAAGGAGCAGCAGAATTATTAATCAAAAATGAGTCACATCCAGAAACAGAAATTGACAAAGTAACCACACCAAAAGGGTGCACGATTGCAGGACTTAACGAAATGGAGCACAATGGGTTTAGCTCTGCTTTGATTAAAGGAATTACAACATCATTTGAAGAAATCAACTAAACATCCTTCATCACAATTCTAGCAGTATGTCTGGTCTTCTGTTCCATTAAGGTTTCCTTGTGAGTTGTTACACGATCAATTGTAGCTTGATCAAAATGACGTATTGTCACGAGTTCTAAGCCTCTGTTGTAACGAACAATATAGTCCTCGCTGAGTAAATCGACGAGCTTATTTAAACGCAAATCATCAATATCCAGACACACCGTAAAACTCACTGCTGAATTCTGCATAATGTTGATGTGTCCTCCAGAGATTGCCAGTTTACCAAAAATATCACTCAAATTCTGCTCTACGATAAATGAAAAGTCTTTCGGTGTAATTGACAATAACACCTGATTTACTTTAAAGATGAATGAAGGAATCAAGTGATCATTCTCAGTTGACTCTTGGATAACTGTACCAGGCGCCTCAGGGTCAACAAACGACTTCACAAACAATGGAATATTCTTATTCTGTAATGGCTTGATGGTCTTAGGGTGAATCACAGAAGCACCGTAATACGCCAATTCAATTGCTTCTTTGAACGAAATGCTGTCTAGTTTTACAGTATTGTCAAACCATTTTGGATCGGCATTCAACATTCCAGGAACATCTTTCCAGATTGTTACGCTTTCAGCATTTGTGCAATATGCAATTATCCCCGCCGTAAAATCAGACCCTTCTCGGCCCAAAGTTGTAGTGAAATTCTCCTCCGTATGACCAATGAAACCCTGTGTAATACACACTTTTTTATTCGAATGGTTTCCTCTAAATCGATCGATCAATTCAGTTGTCTTATCCCAGTCTATCTCAGCCGCGCGATAGGAGTGATCCGTTCGAATAAACGTTCGAGCATCACCCCATACGACATCATCTCGATTCAATTCTAAAAATGCAGTGATGATTCTTGTTGAGATCACCTCACCAAAAGAAACGATTTGATCGTACTGAAAGTCGTAATTCGGAGCCATCTTCTCAGATTTCTTACTCAATAAGTCGTCAAACAGTCCATCAATGATCTGAAAAACAGGCAATGAATGATCTTCAAAAAGTTCTTTCATGATTTCAAGATGAAACTGTCGTCTTTCTTCGACCAATTGATTAAAAATGTCAAGGTTTTTATCGTAAAGTGCACTCACAATACTCTCCATAGCATTTGTAGTCTTACCCATTGCCGATACTACAACAAAGAGATTTTCGCCTTGAAAACGATTCAAGATCCCAGCTACATTTTTAACCGCTGCTGCATCTTTCACAGATGCTCCTCCAAATTTGAAAACTTTCATCCCCAGTAAATTTATTCTGCGAAAATAATTTTATTACTTTAGAAAACTATCTAACGTAAAGAAACTTACAAGATTTGCTAAATAACGAAATAATTGAACGACTTCAAGAAAACAAGTTTGCATACGAAACTTTCGAGCAACTCAAAAAAGATTTTCTGCGGGTAGGAATAGTTTTAGAATTGCCTGACGAAATTTTGGCGAATCCAAATGATTTTTTAGAATACCTGACAAAAGAAGTTGAGGTAGTTATGAATGAAGCACCACACCTTCTTACACAGCTACTCTATATTGCCGACCTCCCTGAAACACAAGTGAGTCAGCTCTTTGAAGAAGCAGAACAGCCCCATTGTTCTTTATCCGAGGCTTTGTTGAGACGGTCGGCTCAGAAAGTGCTTTACCGCGAGAAGTTCAAACTGGGTGCTTTGTAAGCTCATAAATAATATTAACCTTCTATAATTTACACAAACAAATTACCCAAATAACGTGTATTTAGTCTAAGAAAATTGTAGATTTGTTATTCCATAAATGTTAAAAATAACATGGACAAAATATCATATGTAGGCAATGCCGACGTCAATGCCATTGACGACTTGTACGAATCGTACAGAAAAGATCCTAACAGTGTAGACGAAGGGTGGAAAAAGTTTTTCGAAGGTTTTGAATTTGCTCAAACCAGCTACGAAGAAGGAGGAGGAGTTCCTGAAAACTTTCAAAAAGAGTTTAAAGTAATCAACTTGATCGAGGGGTATCGCTCGCGCGGTCACTTATTTACTCGGACAAACCCTGTTCGTGAACGAAGAAAGTATAGTCCAACTTTGGATATAGAAAACTTTGGTCTCGAAAAAGCTGATCTTGAAAAAGAGTTTCAGGCTGGATCTGAAATTGGATTGGGTACTACTACGCTGAAAGACATTATTGATCACCTTGAAGCTGCCTACTGTGAAAGTATTGGGCTTGAGTTTCATTACATTCGCGATCCTGAGCGCCAGAAATGGTTCATGGATAAACTCGAATTGGACAACCGACCAAAGTTCAGTAATGAGGACAAAAAGAAGATCTACCGAAAATTGAGCGAAGCTACGTTGTTCGAGCAATTTTTACAGAAAAAATATGTTGGTCAAAAACGTTTCTCTGTAGAAGGTGGAGAAGCGTTAATACCAGGACTCGAGAGAATGGTGCGTAAAGGAGCTGCACATGGAGTTGAAGAGTTCGTGATGGGAATGGCTCACCGTGGTCGTTTGAATACGCTCGTAAATATTTTCGATAAAGATATTGAGGAGTTATTTGGAGAATTTGAAGGAAAAGAATTTGACGACGAAGACTCGTTTGATGGTGATGTAAAGTACCATTTAGGTCAGACGCGCAATATTAAAGTTGACGACAAAGAGATACAACTTACGCTAGCACCAAACCCCTCTCACCTTGAGGCAGTAGACCCTGTAGTAGAAGGAATTGTTAGAGCCAAAATAGATGATTATTTAAAATCTGAGGATAAGATTGTACCTATTCTTGTTCATGGTGATGCTGCTATTTCCGCTCAAGGGGTTGTATACGAAGTTATACAAATGGCTCAGCTCGATGGTTACCGAACTGGAGGTACTATTCATATCGTAGTAAACAACCAAGTTGGGTTTACAACGAATTATTTAGATGGACGTTCAAGTACATATTGTACAGATGTAGGTAAAACTACGCTTAGTCCCGTTTTCCATGTAAATGGTGACGATGTTGAAGCTGTCGCACAAGTATTTTTGATTGCTTTGGAATACAGACAGAAATTCCATCAAGACATATTTATCGATCTTTTATGTTACCGTAAGTATGGTCACAATGAAGGTGATGAGCCGAAATTCACACAACCAAAGCTCTATCAAGCTCTAGCAAA
>CBFHXS010000046.1:0-7880 GCA_965659845.1 Brumimicrobium sp. | reverse complement strand
AGAGAAATCTATCGTGATCAATTGATCCAAGAAGGTGTTATTGACGAAGAATTTGATCAATCGGTTAAGAACGAACTCAATACAAAACTTGATGATCGTTTTGAAGCATCAAAAAAGCAAGAGAAGGTCAACGTGACTAACTTTCTAGGAGACCTTTGGAAAGACTTCGACTATGCAACTGATGAAGACTTTAAGCAAAGTCATGTGACTGGAGTACCAAAAGAGAAATTAATTGAGCTAGGCAAGAAATTAACGACGCTTCCTAAAGGGAAAAACGTATTCCGTAAAGTAAAAAAACTCTTTAAAGATCGTGATAACATGATCGAAAATAATAATCTTGACTGGGGAATGGCGGAAATGCTTGCCTATGCAACATTATTAGTAGAAGGTCATCCTGTAAGGATATCAGGTCAAGATGTTGAAAGAGGTACATTTTCTCACAGACATGCTGTTGTGAAAACAGAAGATGATGAAGAGGAAATCATAACTGCTAACCTACTTGAGAAAGGTCAAGCTGAGATGTCGATTTACAACTCACTATTGTCGGAATACGGTGTACTTGGATTCGATTACGGCTACTCTTTAGCTCAGCCTGAAGGACTTACAGTTTGGGAAGCACAGTTTGGCGACTTTATGAATGGAGCTCAAATTATGTTCGATCAATTCATCACAGTAGGTGAAGACAAATGGAATATTCAATCGGGACTTGTAGTTCTTTTACCGCATGGTTACGAGGGACAAGGTTCAGAGCATTCCTCAGCGAGAATGGAGAGGTTCCTTCAGAGTTGTGGAGATTTAAATATGCAAGTTGTTAACTCGACTACGCCCGCTAATCATTTCCACTTGTTAAGAAGACAGTTAAAGCGTAATTTCAGAAAGCCTTTAATCGTTTTCTCTCCGAAGATGCTATTGCGTTATCCGAAAGCAACATCAAAGTTGGAAGATTTAGCACAAGGTAGTTTCAAAGAGGTGATAGATGACCCACAAAATATTCACGACACAGCAACAAACGTAGTTCTCTGTTCTGGTAAAGTTTATTATGACTTTATTGCTGAAGCTGAAAAACGGGAAATTAAAAATATGGCATTTGTACGTGTTGAGCAACTATACCCGTTACCAATTGATCAAATCAATACCGTATTAGGGAAGTACAAAAATGCAAAGAACATCATTTGGGGTCAAGAAGAACCTGAAAATATGGGAGCATGGACTTACATGGCGATGAACATGCGCCACATTGACTTGAAATGTGTTTCACGTAAAGGTTCTGCAGCACCGGCAGCAGGAGCTAAAGAAATACATTTAAGAAGATTAAAAGAGCTTTACGACAACTTATTTGAATACGCAGCAGTAGCTGTAAAATAACATTTAACAATACAATCATGTCAGTTATAGAAATGAAAGTACCGAGTCCCGGAGAGTCAATTTCAGAAGTAGAAATTGCAGAGTGGCTCGTTGAAGATGGTGACTATGTAGAAAAAGATCAAACCATAGCAGAAGTTGATTCTGACAAGGCGACATTAGAACTTCCAGCGGAAGTTGCTGGAACAATAACACTGAAAGCTGAAGAGGGGGACACTGTAGAAGTTGGTCAAGTGGTTTGTTTGATTGATACTTCTGCTGAGGCTCCAGAGAAAAAGGAAGCTCCCAAAAAGGAAGAGAAGAAAACTGAAGCGAAGGAAGAATCGTCAGAGCAAAAAGAAGAAAAGAAAGAGGACAACTCTTCGAAAACATCTGCTCCAGATCCTGGACCTTCTGAAAAAACATATGCATCTGGAACTGCATCACCTGCGGCTTCTAAGATCATGAAAGAAAATAATGTTTCCGGAGATCGAATTAACGGAACAGGTAAAGATGGTCGAATCACGAAACAAGACGTGATTCAACACATGGCTGGAGGATTCAGTACTGATGCAACTGCTGGATGGGGTGGCACTCGAGACAAAGAGCCGAAAAAGATGTCCATGCTACGTCGTAAAGTTGCAGAACGTTTAGTTTCTGTAAAGAATGAGACAGCAATGTTAACGACGTTCAATGAAGTAGATATGAAACCAATCATGGACCTTCGTACTAAGTATAAAAAAGCATTTGCAGATCACCATGAAACGAATTTAGGATTTATGTCTTTCTTTACGAAAGCATGTACCGAAGCCTTGAACTTGTTCCCTGCAGTTAACGCCCAAATCGAAGGAAAGAACATGATCGTTCACGATTATGCTGATATCGGTATTGCTGTTTCTTCTCCAAAAGGATTAATGGTTCCTGTTGTAAGAAATGCAGAGCAAATGTCTTTAGCTGAAATCGAAAGTGAAATTAAGCGATTGGCAATTAAGGCAAGAGATGGGAAAATCACACCGGATGAAATGACGGGAGGAACTTTCACAATCACCAATGGAGGTGTATTTGGTTCTATGATGTCTACTCCAATTATCAACCCTCCACAATCAGCGATTCTCGGAATGCACAACATTGTTGAGCGTCCAGTTGCTATCGATGGAAAAGTTGAAATTAGACCAATGATGTACTTAGCACTATCTTATGACCACCGCATTATCGATGGAAAAGAAAGTGTAAGCTTCTTAGTAAAAGTTAAGGAAATGTTGGAAAACCCTGAGCGAATGATCTTCGGTGGAACAGATCCATACGAAGTTCTATTAGGATTGAAATAGTATAGATTTTATATATTTGGTGAAAATAGGTCGTCAATTTGATGGCCTATTTTTTTATCCGTATAGCAATGATGAATGATTTAGAAACCTTAGATGACTTAGAGTTCAAAGGAATTGACAAAGCTCAGGATGCGACAGCTAAACGCTACGCCCAAGTATTTGGCTGGATAACTTTTGGCTTAGGAGTTATCTATCTTATCATCTCTTTCATCAGATTTATAATGATGAGCTTCATTGATGCGTTTTCAGATATAGCAAATAATCTATCCCATCAACAAAACAATACTTTCGATGCTTTGCAACGATTTGTTAATTATCAAAAAATGCTCACAATTGTAGCAATTATTATTGCTGTCCTATTTATTGTAGGAGGTATTGGCTATGCACTTCGAAGAGAATGGGGTAGAAAGTTGTATTTGATTGTTTGCTTATTAGGCATTGGTTATCATCTATTCAGTGGATACATTACTTTTTTTACGATTTCCGACATGAACGGGCAGCTAGGAAACAATGTTAATAGTATAGGAGTGTTTTCTCAAGGCTTAAATACTATAGCATGGTTCTTTACGAGCTTAATTCCTATGGTATATTTAGTAATAAACGTGGTCATTGCTGGGAAAACTTCCACAAAAGAAATAATGAAATAATTAAATAATTATGCGATACCAAGTACTTGTAGATATTGATCTACCTATTGAGAAAGTTGTACAAGAATTCGAAAACACGGAAAACTACTACGATTGGATGAAAGGTCTAGAAAAACTGGAACATGTAAAAGGTGATCCAGGTCAAGAAGGATCCGAAACGTATCTTCATTTTGATACAGGTAAGCGGAAAATGAAAATGCTTGAGAAGGTTATAACTAATAGCCTTCCAAAATCATATAAAGTTAGTTATGAAGTCAATGGCGTTTATAATGAAGTTGATAATCAATTTGAGTCTTTAGGGTCCGAAAAAACAAGGTACACAACAGACAATCTATTTCAATTCAAAGGAATTATGAAAATAATGGCTTTCTTGATGAAAGGCGCTTTTAAAAAACAGTCTTTGAAATACCTTAATGATTTCAAAAAATTTGTAGAAAACAAAGCTTAATACAATACATCCAATGAACGCTAAACTTTCTGCATTTAAAGATATTTACTACATTTGCGACCACAAAAATTGAAGAATATGTCACATGGAATAAAGCCCGGTGTTGCGACTGGAAAAGAGGTACAAAAGATATTCAATTATGCCAAAGAAAAAGGCTTTGCTTTGCCAGCCGTAAACGTTGTTGGTTCTGACACTATTAATGCAGCAATGGAAACAGCTGCGAAGGTTAACGGACCAATAATAATTCAATTCTCTAACGGCGGTGGATACTTCAATGCTGGAAAATCCCTGTCAAATGACAATCAACAAGCTGCAATTGCGGGTTCAATTACTGGAGCAAGACATGTTCATCAGTTAGCTGAGCTATATGGTGCTACTGTAATTTTACATACAGATCATTGCGCTAAAAAGCTTTTACCTTGGATTGACGGTCTTTTAGACGCAAGTGAAGAGGAATTCAATAGAACTGGAAAGCCGCTTTTCAGCTCTCACATGATAGATCTTTCCGAGGAGCCACTTGAAGAGAATATTGAGACGTGTAAAAAATACCTTGAACGTATGAGTAAAATGGGTATGACATTGGAGATCGAATTAGGAATTACAGGTGGAGAAGAAGACGGTGTTGATAATACTGACATAGACAACTCAAAATTATATACACAACCAGAAGAGGTAGCATATGCTTATGAGGAACTTAAGAAAGTGAGTGATCAATTTACAATTGCCGCTGCTTTTGGAAATGTACATGGTGTATATCGCCCTGGTAATGTTCAATTAACTCCAGAGATATTGAAAAACTCTCAAGATCATATTGAAGCAAAATACAATACTGGGAAGAACCCTGTTGACTTCGTTTTCCATGGGGGATCTGGTTCAACTGTGGAAGAAATTAGAGAGGCGATTGGATATGGTGTAATTAAAATGAACTTAGATACTGACCTTCAATATGCATTCAATGAAGGTGTGAGAGACTATATCACTGAAAAGATCGACTATCTAAATACTCAAATCGGAAATCCAGATGGGCCCGATGAGCCGAATAAGAAATATTATGATCCTCGAAAATGGCTTCGAGAAGGAGAACTTTCCTTTGTTAAAAGACTATCTAAGTCTTTTGAAGATCTAAATAATATTGACACTTTATAATTGGTAGCTTTGTGCACTTATTGTGTGCCTACAAAATAATTAACTATGGGTTGGTTTAAAAGAAAAACTGAGGGAATACAAACCTCGACGAAAGATAAAAAAGAGACACCTGAAGGACTTTGGTATAAATGTCCAAAGTGTCAAACAGTTGTTACTTCTGAAGATCACATGAAGAATTTTTTCGTATGTGAACGATGCAGTTATCACGAAAGGCTAGGTTCAGAACAATACCTACAACTTTTCTTTGATGAAGGAAAATACAAAGAACTAGATAAAAAGTTAGGGTCAGGTGACCCTTTAGAATTTGAAGACACAAAGAAGTACGTTGATCGTGTGAAAAGTACTCAAAAGAAAACAGGACTTCAAGATGCAATCAGAACTGCCTATGGAGAGATTGACGGTCAAAAGACAGTTATTGCGTGTATGGATTTTGCCTTTATAGGAGGCTCTTTAGGCTCTGTAATGGGTGAAAAAATTGCTCGAGCAATTGATAAGGCAATAAAATTGAAGTGTCCATTTATGATTATCTCTAAATCAGGTGGAGCACGAATGATGGAAGCAGGACTTTCACTAATGCAAATGGCTAAAGTTAGTGCAAAGCTAAATCAATTATCAGAGCACAAACTGCCTTATATTTCATTCTTAACAGACCCAACTACAGGTGGAGTAACAGCATCATTTGCAATGTTGGGAGACATTAATATTGCAGAGCCTGATGCTTTAATTGCATTTGCAGGTCCTCGAGTTGTAAGGGAAACAATTGGTAGAGATTTACCTCCTGGATTCCAGCGTTCAGAATTTGTTTTGGATCATGGATTCCTTGACTATATTGTTGATCGTAAAAACGTGAAACAAGAGGTTTCAAAGTCGATAAAGCTATTCATGAATTAGAATCATTAACAGTTAAATAAAAAAAGCTCCAGGAAGTCCTGGAGCTTTTTTTATTGCTCTTCAAACTCATTAATCTTTCTTTCCATCAGAAGAATCCTTAGCTTCGTCATCCCCGCTTGAGTCGTGTTTCTCATGACTGATTTTCTGAATCGTGGCATCCTCATCTTTACTTATACTTTCAATCTTTTCGGCAGATATATTATGCTGAGACTTATGAGCAACACCACTTAATTCTCTCGAAAGATGCTTAAACCCAAGATCACTTGCTTCTTTACCCGTGAACTTCTCATCCTTATTCTTATTAAACATTAAACCCAACATCATTATAAAAACAGAGAGTAAAATAACCTGAATAACCAAAGGCTTGTTTACTAGGTCTATCTTATCTTCTTCACTAATGTATAAGAATAGTAAGATCGTTATCAAACCTCTTGGAGCAACAAACATGAGAGGCATAGCTGGTAGCTTTGCAAACTTTAATTGGACGAACCTCAACAAAAATATGGCGCCAACAATTCCAAGAGCCCAAAAGAAAGTCTTTGAATTTAATAGTTCGCTATTATCAATCAAGAATCCGAATAACAAGAAGAAAAGCGCTCGAATTAGAAAAGTTCCTTCGATAAGTATTTCATGGAATTTATGTACCTCAGTATCCAATTTCTGAGGTTTGAACCGTTCTATAATCTTAAACCGTTTCAACTCGTCAAGATTTCCAATGAACAAACCGAACAACATTATAAAAATAAGTGCTGGTAAGTGATACATTTTAGAGATGGCATAGATTAGGATCGTCAATATGATGATTGGAATAAATTTGATTTGATGGTCTATTTTACCGAGTAAAAAAGATAGTCCTACCGTAGCAATGAAGGATATCACTGCGATGATCAAGATTTGCACAAGGAAAATCCAAAAAGAATGGAAGTCAATGGTTACATTCCTGAAAACAAAGTCAAAAAACAACACCCCGAGGATATCAGACAAACTACTTTCGTAGGTAACGAATTCTTTGTTTCTTTTACTTAGATTGACTGCGCTAGGTATGGCAATGGCACTACTGATAACACAAAGTGGTATAGCTCCTATTAAACTCTTCCTGAAATCTGGAATCGTACTTGGATCACCATCATGTCCCATATAATAATAAAAAGCGCCTGCCAAGAGAAAGCCTAAAATCATCATTGGGATGACTGCTACAATAATAGACTTTCGTATCAATGGAAATTTCGATCGATTTAGCTCCAACTCTAAGGAGCCTTCCAAAACGATAACGATAAGCCCTATGGTGCCCAGAATGGGTAATAACCCCTGTAAATCGGGAACAGAAATATGAAAAACTTCGGTTAACTGTTTCATTCCCCAGCCTAAGAAAAGCAAAAGAATAACGGAAGGAATTTTTGTTTTCGACGCTGTTAGGTCGAAGACATAAGCCAGGATCAACAAACAACAGATTGTGATTATAAAAGTATTCGTCATTCAATATGAGTTAGATAAGCGTATTGATAAATATAAAAACCTTGGTGTGCATCGCTTATACCGTTAAAAATAATAACTTTTAAGGATTAGGAACTGGTAACTTTGAATATTTTTAAGCTTTAGAAAGGGTTAACAGTTTCATTCGTTAAATGTTGAATTGTATTCATCACAAAGCAATTCTCTTAAGAAAAATCAAAAATGGATCATATTACACATCGGGCAAAAGAACTTTTTGAACTTGTAGAATTAGAGAAATCTAGCCAGTATAAAAGATGGGAGGTAAACACCTCTAACATGAAAGAGTTGAGACGAACTGGTGAAGTAATGTTCCCATTAAAAATAAAAAAACATACATTTAGTTTCGACAGCTATCCAGAATTACATCTTACTTATCCGAATCATTACGACACCCGTATTTTCTCTCAAGGATCACCTGTTATTCTCTTTAGCGAAAGTAATGAGCAATGCAGTGCTTCTATACGTTCAATAAATGATCTGGACATCGAACTATCCTTAAACACAGAAGATCTTCCCCTATGGGTTTCTGAGGAAAAAGTAGGCATTCGACCCCAAGTAGATGAGAAGTCATTCAAATATATGAAG
>CBFHXS010000045.1:15035-19342 GCA_965659845.1 Brumimicrobium sp. | reverse complement strand
AATAGCTCAGGAACTTATTATGTCGATGTTGTGAATGCGAACGGTTGTGAGGCTTCAGATACGATTGATATTACAATTATTGGTGATGCTCCGAATGTAGTGATAGGATTGCCCAATACGGTTTGTGAAGGTGAAGAGTTTACGTTCGAGGACTTCAGCAATACAACAGATGGTTCGACCATTACAGACTGGGAATGGAACATGAACGATGGAACCATTATTACCGCTGAAGATAGTAGCCATGTTTATATGAATGACGGCATGTATGAAGTGAGTTTGACGATAAGCACTAACGCAGGTTGTTCTGCTTCAGATATCCAACAGGTAACGGCTATACCAAAGCCAGATTTAACCTTTGTTTCTTCTAATGAGTGTCAAAACAGTTCAGTACAGTTCAACGGGGGGCAATTAACTCCAACAACGATTAGTGTATGGGAATGGGATTTTGATGACCCAGGTAGTGGATTAAATAATACAGCATCTGGTCAGAATGTTACGCATACTTTTGATGTTTCGGGTGATTTTGATGTTATGTTAGTTGGAACAGATATCAATGGGTGCTCTGATACAGCCGTAATCACTAAAACGATTCTGCCTTCCCCTATCGTAGACTTTGACTTTACTGAGGTATGTGAAGGAAATATTGTAAGCTTTGATAACCTTACGACGATAGACTTTCCCGGATTGATTAATGGATACAATTGGTCTTTTGGAGATGGAACGAATTCTGGCCAATCTGACCCGCAAAAACCATATAACGTAAGCGGAAATTATGTGGTAAATTTAGTTGCTACTGGAAATAATGGATGTAGTGGACAACAATCTCAAAACATTAAAATCCATGCTATTCCGGTCGTGGATCAAGTGGTAGAGTCATCTTGTGCTGGGATTAATACAAATTTCCTAGATAACTCTTTTGTGTCGAATGGAAGTGTTGCACAGGTTGACTGGTCAATTGATAATAATGCGCCACTTTCCGGCTTTTCCTTAGATCAGATATTTGAAGAGAGTGGCAGTATCTCCGTACAACAAACCGTAGTTTCTGCATTTGGGTGCTCTAATTCAACGACGTTTAATGTTGATATTGAGGATTTCCTGGATGCATCATTTGATTTTTCTCCTAATGCCTTTATTGCAGAATCACCCATAGCTTTCAATAGCACAAGCCAAGGAGCAGATTTTTACGAATGGTCTTTCGAGTCGATCGGCTTTTCTTCTCAACCAGATACGACTATAGTTTTCCAAGCATCTTCAATAGGCGATACACTTAGTGTTCAGTTGGCAGTAGAGAATTCTTTCGGATGCAGAGATAGTGCTATTCTAGAGCTGCCAGTCCTCGAACGTTCTACAGACCTTCTAATAGATGAACTTTTCCTACAGGAATCTGAAGGGTTTTATACAGTCGGTGCGCGTTTGACTAACCTTGGAACAACACCGATAACTGAGGTAGACCTCTACCTGAACTCGCCATCTGTACCGGTTATAAAAGAGACATGGATTGGTAATTTACAAGCGTCAGAGTCAATTATTTATATTTTTAGTTCTTCTCCCTCCAGTATCGTTCCATTCAAGGACACTGCTCAGAATTATGTTTGTGTCCGCGGATCTATCGCAGCGCCATCTTTGTTTTTAGAACTGGACCTATCGAATAATGAAATATGTAAACTTATTGAGCCTTCACAAAGTGTAGTTATCGCTCCACAGCCTAATCCAATAGGAAACTCCTACTCAATTAAGGTTATTTTATCCTCACCTGAGGTTGGAACACTTAAAGTCTTTGACGCTCAAGGCCGTGCTGTCGATGTTATTTTTGAAAACAAGGGATTAACGGAGGGTCTTAATCTTTTCGAAGTTGATGCTTCTCAGTATGCAAATGGTGGTTATACCTTGCGTTATGTTGGGGAAAGCCAGTCACGTCAGGTTAAAATCATTAAGCAATAAGGCAGTAGTGCATATTCATTGACTATCTTTGAAGCGTCATTTTAAATCTATGATTTATGTCTAAGCAAAAACAGCAGAATTATTCTAACCATTCACGCTTATTTCCTTTACATCATTTCTTTGTAGCTCCATTGACCTTGTTTTTCTTGGTAGGAAGTATCTATTATTCTTTTACTCGTGACATTGATGCTTTGGAAATATTATTGTTGATTGTTCTTGGAGTGATTAGTTTAACAGCACCTCTTTTGGCGCGCATATATGGTATTAAGAACCAGGACAGAATAATTCGTTTAGAATTACGCCAGCGTTATTTCGAGTTAACAGGTGAGCGCTTTAAGGAAAAAGAAGAAAAGTTAACGAAAGGTCAGATTATCGCTCTTCGATTTGCCTCGGACAGTGAATTGCTTCCAATGATCGAGCAAGCAATTACAAATAAAACGAAACCTAAGGAAATCAAAAAATCGATAAAATCGTGGCAGGCTGATTTTTGGAGAGTATAAGATTTCCCAAATATAAGGTGGCAAAAAAAGCGCTCTAACTTTTTGTATTCTTCAATACTTTAAGCGCTTCAGAGATGTGTTTGTCAAAATTCAGTTGAGAGTTAAACACCCCTTGAACGACTCCTTCTTTATCTACAATATAAGTTACACGGCCCGGAATAAAACCTAATAGATTGGTAGGCACGCCGAATTTTTTACGCACCTCCTTGGTGCTATCTGCTAGCAACGTAAAAGGAAGGTTGTGTTTTTCTGCAAACTTTTTATGGCTCTTTTCGTCATCGCTAGATATCCCTATAACTTTAGCTCCGGCTTCAACAAAGTCTTCGAATGAGTCTCGGAATGAGCATGCTTGTTTAGTACATCCTGGCGAATCATCCTTAGGATAAAAGTAAATCACAAGGCTCTCTTGTCCGATCAATTCATCGCTATTAATCATTTGTCCATGTTGATCTTTCAGTTTGAATGATGGACACTTGTCTCCTTTCTGTATTGCCATTTGCCTAGTTTAATGCTTTCTTATAGGTTGAAATTGCTCTTTCGCGAGCTTCTTTATGATTGACAATTGGATCTGGATATTGTTCAGTACCAAATTCTTCAATCCATTGTTTGATATATCTCTGTTCTTTGTCGAATTTTTTCATTTGACTTTCCGGGTTGAATACTCTGAAGTAAGGCTGAGCATCTACTCCGGAAGAGGCTGCCCATTGCCATCCGCCGACATTACTTGCTAATTCGTAATCGAGTAGTTTTTCTGCGAAATATGCTTCTCCCCATCGCCAATCAATTAATAAATGCTTAGTCAGGAAACTAGCTACAACCATACGAATTCTATTGTGCATGAATCCAGTTTCGTTCAACTCCCTCATTCCAGCATCTACAATCGGATATCCCGTTTTACCCTTGCACCATGCTTCGAAATGTTCCTTATTATTAATCCAAGGAATTAGATCATATTTTTCTTTGAAAGCATCTGTTGCACTGTTTGGGAAGTGAAAAATGATCATTTGATAAAAGTCTCTCCAGATGAGTTCATTAAAGTATTTCTCATTCTGCTTTGCTTTCCTTGCTAATTCACGAATGGAAATAGTCCCGAAACGCAAATGTAAGCTCATACGGGTAGTACCCTTGATGCTCGGGATATCTCTTTTATTGTGATACTCTTGAATGGTTTCTTCATCAGCCTCTCTATTTGGAAATTCAACTTTTTGCTCTTTACTGAACCCCATAGATGCTAATGAGATCAATTCTTGACGTTCTTTTAATTGATGTAAATTTTTAAAAAAATCTTGTGAGGGGTGCGAGTCTAGCGTATTTTCTTTGAGGTTACTTTTCCACGTTCTCATATAGGGAGTGAATACGCGATAAGGATCACCATCATCTTTAACTACTTCATTTTTCTCAAATATCACATGGTCTTTTGACCCAATGAATTCTATCTCTTTTTCTTGTAAAAGCTCGTGTATATTTTTATCTCTTTCCCTCGCGTAAGGTTCGTAATCTCGGTTTGTATAGACCTTGTGGACGTTATTATTTTTAACAAGCTCTTTAATGATTTCAAGAGGTTTTCCATGGTAAACCCACAAGTCACTTCCTGCGTCTTTGTATGCTTTCTTTAATTTCTCTATTTCTTTATAGATAAAGAGTACCCGTTGATCGTCTTTCGGTAATTCATCCAGTATATTACTGTCAAAAATAAATAATGGCTGAATGTCTTTGTCATTTTTAAGGGCCTTATAAAGACCAGCATTGTCAAATGTTCTTAAATCTCTTCGGTGCCAAAAAAGTACCATGGTTTAAAGTTTTTTCAGTGTTTCGTCAGGTTTAGCATAGCTATATCTTCCGTGCTTTTTAGTTTGCAAGTAAGTA